>JBBRUB010000422.1:0-4378 GCA_038248175.1 Cytophagales bacterium
AAACCTGCGACACCATATCGGCAATCTGTGGGTCGCGGTTAACGATAACGGTTTGGGCGGTGAGCGGGAGAAGGGAGGAGAGCAGGAACGGGATGAGGGGGAGGGCGTAGCGTTTTTCCATTGGTTTGGTTAGTTGACGGGGTTGATTCAATAGGCTCGTAAAGTAAGAAAAGTAGCAACAAAACAGCCGGTTTTGTCATGCTGACGCAGGAAGCATCTCTGTTACACAGAAAGATTTGTTTTGTGATAGAGATGCTTCCTGCGTCAGCATGATAAAAACACATTACAAAACCCGCAAATCAATCAACGCCGTGTCATCTTCGCCGTTGGTGGTGCCGTTGTTGGGTGTTGAGTCGGGGTCGGGGCGGGTGGCTGCGGTGAGTTGGGCAGTGCAGATGCCGTAGCCGCTGCCGGTGGCTCTGGCTTGGAACACAAACGAATAGCTGCCCCCCGCCGGAATACTGCTGATACCCCCTGACAAACCACCACCGCCCGGTGCTAGGTCGTCGCCGGGTATGAACGTCAGGTTGGCGGGCAGATACGCACCTACGCTTAGGTCCGTTGCCGATAAACCACCCGGGTTGCTGACCGTCAGGGTAAACAATACGATTTCGTTCAGTTTTGGCGTGCGGGTGCTGCTGACCAGACTGAGGCTAACATCGGCCTTGCTGGGGTCGGGCGTGGGTTGGCTACTCTGCACGGATGGCAACGCCACCTGATTGGGGTTCGGCGACTCAAATACTCCCCCTGGCTGGCGGGTCCGAAAATCGACGGTAGCCGCATCATCCTGCCCGTCGCCGGTGCCGGAGTTGGGCTGACTGTCGGGGTCGGGCTGCGAGGAGGCCGTAATTTGAGCCGCGTTGCGATACGTACCGGGACTAATTGGCGTGGCCATAAAACTCAGCGTCGTTTCGGTCCCCACGGGCAATGACGCCACTGTGCCGGATACCACACCGCTGCTATTGCTCATGCCCGACGGTAACGATACTACGTTCAGGTTGGGTGGCAGCCGGTTCTGTACCGTTACGTTCTGTGCCGGGCTGGGCCCGTTGTTCCGCACCGTCAGCGAAATGGTGAGCGGTTCAGCCGGGTCTGTCGTTCGCTGACTTACGGTCATAGCCAGGCTCAGATCGGCGGCTGGTAACTGGCTGACAATCCTGAACAGGTTGGACGATACGGCGGGCAGCGCGGGTGCCGATGATACTACCCGCACCTGATACCGTTTGCTCTGGTAGCTGGCCGGTAACTGCACCGTTATGGGACTTGATGGTCCGCTGCCCAGCACCACGAGGTAATGCCCCACTGAGTCGAGCAGCTGCACCTGCCACTGATTACCCGCTGTAAACGTACCCGACGTAACGAACGATACCGACAGGCTGCTGCCCGGCAACACATAATCGGCAATGGTTCCGGTGGCGGCAAAGACGTTGGGTGTGATGGATTGCGAATTCTGAAAAAAGCTGTTGTTCAGACTGTTATTCCAGTTACGGGCAAAGCGCGACAAACCCATATTGGCTGGAATACTGCCGGGATTCAGGTAATACTGCGGGTGGGGTGATGGACGAAACGCATTTCGAAAGTGAACATCGACATTGCCCCCGTTTCGGTTTTGAATAGTGTCGTTCAGTGGTCCCTGAAAAAGCTGGTTGGCGGCATCAACGGCGGCTTCCTGCTGCTGAATAACGGCGGGCGTCGTTTTGGAGCCACTGAACGATGCCCGCGCAATGACCCACGGCATCACTTGCCCACCAAAATCCTGCCGCGCCCGCTGTACCAGATTACGAAACCGATTGGCGTACTGCGGAATATCGCCCTGCGCTACGTCGCCCTCGGCCTCGCCCTGATGCCACAGCACGGCCCGGACCCCCGCCACCGAGCCATAGTACTGTAACACGTTTTTAAGGTTGGTATAAGGCTGGAGATTTACCCAGTTTTCGGTACAGTAATACGCGTTGCAGGTGGGCAATCCGTTAGCGGTTTTTTGCCAGTTGTCAATGGTAGAGCCATCCCAGCCCGTCACGTAAAACGCCACCGGTACGTTGTAGCGGTTCACAATGTAGTCGCCCAGTTCACCCCAGCCCCACGAGCTTTCAGCCATCGGGACAATGCGTTTCCCAGCGGTTAGTGCTTTATAGACCGGCACCGGCGAAGGGTCACCCGATGAGATGAGCTGCCCGCCCGAACTGGGGTAATAGTGGTTGATGGAGTCGATGGCGTTGACGCGGTCGGTGGCGGTGCCGAGGTCATTGTCGCCAATGCTTAATCCGCGTGCGTTGCTTTGTCCTGCCGTGATAAACACCTCGCCAATACCCACCGGCTGCACCGATGTTTGTTCCGTAACGGCGTTGTTGATAATGGTTCGGACGGTCAGTACGTACCAGCCGCCCGATGCAGTGAGGTAGCCCAGAAAAACGCCGTTTTGTGGATTAGTCTGTATCGTTTGCCAGGCTGTTGCGCTGCCCTGCCCCGCCGAAACGGGCGTTAGCTGTCCCTCAATCTGGTCGGCGCGTTCTGTTATTCGTCCCGCCACGTAAAGTCGCCCGTTGCCATCGGCCCCGCGCTGCACCACCAGGCGCGACATGGGGTGACTGATTTGCAATTGGGCTACCGCCTGGAGCGAAACGCAGATAAAGAAAAGAACGCAGAGAAAACGCACGAATAGGCAGACAGAAAGTTGACCGCGAAAGTAGCGATAAATCGGGGAGCGGTTAGTTTAGAAGTACATCTGCCGGGATACCTAAATGCTTGTGGAAAGACCGCATAACAGAAGCTGTCAGGGGTTTTTTCCGGTTAAGCAGTTGCGAAATGTACCCTTTGCTCACGCCCAATTGTTGTGTCAGGTCCGATGCCCTGAGTCCTTTTTCTTCCATCGTTAATTTTATAGCTTCTATAGGGTCGGGTGGGGGTACCGGATGGTGTTCATCTTCCCAGGCTTTGATAACCAGTAACAGAACCTCCAGCTCATCACCTTCGGGCGTATCTGGCCGGGCGTCAAAAATCAGGTCGGCCCGGTCCAAAGCTACATCGTACTGCTGTTCGTTTTTAATTGGTTTGATTGTCATCGGTTTTGTGGCTTACTGTGCTGGCGTCAATTAAATCATATTCGGCATGGGTGCCAAACCACTTAATTTGGATGGCTTTATAACGAAAATTCAGGCGAACAATTAACCGGTATTTATGGTGCGACGGGTAATGACATTAAACATCTAAGTTGGTGATACGGTTTACCAAAGGTAAACTTTTGAACCTAAAAAAAGAGCCAAGTCCCTTCTAAATTGAGAGTGCAATTTACGAGCGGTTCGTCCAAACAGATCAGCGGTATCCGTGTTCTGTCAATACCGCCCGTAAGCTTGATTATCAAGTATTAACCTACCCTATTCAGCAAATGTGTGAGCAAGTAAAAATCAGTGTCCTCCGGCCTTTTCTGTGTCATCCCAATCTCCTCACCCGCTTGCCATGTCGTTGCTCGATCCGATTTTAGATGCCCCTGCCGATACCGTTCTGGGTCGGGGTATCAAACACATTGGTATCGGTAAACATGGTAGCAAACCACTACCTCCCGACCTGCTTGCCGAGTGTCGCACCGCCCTGACCGACTCCGCCACGCACCCGTTGCAACGGGGCGCGTTTCTGGGCGCAATGATTGCTAAAGGCCCCACCCCCGACGAACTGATACTGGAAGACGTCATTGGCAAGGGCGCGTTTTCTCACCCTACATTTTTTGTCAATAAAGTCTGCCCCGATCTGCCCCTTGGTCTGCTTCCTATTGCCACCAAACTGGTACGCGGTCACCATTTGCAGGTCAGCGAAGCCGAGCAACTGGGCGACTATCTGTTTGGCAACGGCCCCTGCGAAGCCTTCCGGGGGTTGGCGGCCAGTATTTTACGGGTGCGCCACGAAACCAATGATGAATATCAGGGCCTGATGCGGGCCGCCGAACGCACGTTCTCGCCCCCGTTCAAAACAAAACCGTCAATAAAACTGCCCCTTATCCAGCTTGCCGAACCCTTCGACGGCGTCGAGAACAGCTACCTGATTACGCCCCTGCTGGCCAGTTTTTTCCTGAAACGCGGCTACGGGCCGGTCTCGATGGTGGGACTGTCTGGTGGGCCAAAGTTCACGCTCAACGCGCTGGATTTGTTCATGCATCTCAACTGCGAGTTTCTGCTCGGCAATCAGGAACTCGGTACCCCGCCCGAACATTACGGCTGGGTTCTGAATCAGAATGCCCTCTCACCCGCTCTGGCCCGCTGGACCGACCGCCGACGCATCATTCTAAAACGCCCGTTTCTGGCTACGCTCGAAAAAGTGCTGAACCCCTGCCATGCCCGTATTCTGGTGACGTCGGTCTTTCACATTACCTACCAGATGAAAATGG
>JBBRUB010000423.1:0-4373 GCA_038248175.1 Cytophagales bacterium
GATATGGGCAAGATGATTGGCTATCTCCGCACCCTGAAACCAGTGGCTGGCCCCGATACGCTGGGCGAAAACTCGTTTGGGCCGATTGGTCGGGGGATTATTCTGGCGGGGCAGTTTCCGATTATGGCCGAAGCCATTGACCACGCAACCATCCCCGACTATGGGCAGGATACTACGCTGCTTGGCCGGGGCCGATACCTAACGATGACCGTGTGTAGCGGCTGTCATGGCGGCCCAACGTTGCAAGGCAGCACCGACGAGCATATGAAAGCCCCGGCTCTGATTATTGCAACGGCCTACAAGCCAGCCGCTTTCCGGCATTTTCTGCAAACGGGCGAAGGTGGCCTGACCAAGAAAGACTGCGGCATGATGTCGGTAATGGCGCGGGAGTATTTCCATAACCTCACCGACTAGGAAAGCGACGCGATTTATGCCTTCCTGCAAACCCTGCCAAATCAGAAAATCGTATCAAGTCACTAATAATCAGCGCCTTAACTTAAATATACATAAATACAAATGGCTACTACCCCAACCCAATTTGCCGTGGCCTACACCGCGCCCGGCCAAAATGCCAACAACGCCCCCACGCTCAACGTGCTCGGAATGGCGACCGGCATAAAACTCACCCACGCCCAGACCTACGGCCAGTTTTCGTGCCTGGAGCAGTATCTGGCTCCGCGCCAAATGGGGCCACCGCCCCACATCCATTACGAACTCGACGAGATCATGTATGTGCTGGAAGGAACCGTGACGCTGCTGGAGGGCGACCAGACCCGCGAAGTCCCGGCAGGTGGCTGGCATTTCCGGCCTCGCGGGGTGGTGCATACGTTCTGGAACGGCCACGATGCCCCGGCAAAGTTTATCGACATGTACCCCAGTTCGCAAAACTTCGTGCGCTACCTCGAAGAACTGGCCGACCTCGGCGGGGCTATTCATGCCGAAGGCGGCAACCCCTTTGCGCCCGAAAGCATCGCCCGGTTCAAGGCGTTGGATGCCCGCTATAACCACGAGGTTTTTTATGAGCAAATGCCCGAACACATGGCAAAATATGGCCCGAAGGGATGATCCCTTCGGGATTATCCCGAAGAATAATTCTGAGTGGATAATCCCGGAATAACCGTCAGGCAAATAAATCGGTCACAACAAATTGAAAATCAGCAACTACGGGGGCAGCAGAGATCGTCTGCTGCCCTTTAAAAACAATCGAATCGTCGGGCGAGGTGTAGGCCCAGATTTTCTGACGCTTTGGCACGATGTACCAAACCAACTGCGCCCCCCCGTCGAAGTAGTCCTGCACTTTATCTAACACGTCTTCGTGGCTTTCCGAATCAGACAGAATCTCGATAGCAAACAAGGTGCTGACCCGCTTGCCCTGGTCAATGTCGGCTAATTGGTCGGCGCCAAACCGAACTGGTCAGTCGAGCAGCTTGGCGTACATCCCCACCACCTTGTCGGTCTTCGACATGATGCGGTTGGTAATCAGGAACATATTCTTGGGATCGACATTCTTCTTCTCGAAATTGATGCAATTATCAACTGTGCACCGTTCTTCGATTTGCCGCCAGTCGATGATGACATCGCTGATTGATTCGTCAATATCAGTCGTGTTGATGTCAGACGTAATAAGGTTGCTCATAATACCCTGAATTTTCTCCGCTGATTCTTTCATGACGTTTAGCTGGCTGCTTGGCTCTCCCACCCCACTCAAAAAGGCCACGTAGTACATCGTCAGGCGTTGCGACAGCATCCGAATTCGACCAGAGATGTTGGTATTTTTGGCAACGGCAGCACCCGTTATGGTTTCGTCACGGCCCGGCAAGGTTGAGACATACTTCACGATTTCCTGAACGGCATCGTCGGCAGCGGTCAGCACCTGGGTGTTCATGTCCAGCACATTCTGGGCGTTTCCTTTGTCGGTAGCATTCTGGGCGAGTAGTTCCTTGTATTTTTTCCAGAGTTCTTCCTCGCGGTTCAGTTTGGCTTTGATGGCATCGTTGGGCGCAAACAGCTTCAGAGCTTTGAGGTTTTCCTCAAAAATCACCTGCGAGGTCAGTAATTCACGCTGGGCCGCTTCGCTCTGAATGCTGGCATAGACACACATGAAATCTTTGCCCATCCGTTGCGAAAGCATCCGCTGTTTTCCTGAAATGTTCACCGCACCGGCGGGCGTGAGGACTTCCTGAGCCAATGCGCCAAAGGAGCTAAGTACGAGACTGATAAAAAGTATTTTTTTCATTGAAAGTGTATTTAAGGGTTTGATTTACAGACTATTTGCAAGTTTGGATTGCCGCGCCTGAGCTACCTTTTGGTACCAGACTTTGGCTTGTTTGATGTTCTTTGGGAACGTGGGCGTACCCTGGGTATAAATCGTGGCCAGAGTCCACTGGGCTTCGGTCAGGCCGGCGTTGGCCGCTTTTTCTAAGTACTGAATCCCCTGCGGTTCATCTTTGGGAATCCCCGCCGTGCCGTAGAAAACGAGTTGCCCCAACAGATAAGCCGCCTGCAAGTTCTGGGCGGCTTCGGCCTGCCGCAGATACAGAACGGCCTGATTTACGTCGGGGGCAAGCCCTTGCGTGCCGTTCAGGTACAGTTGGCCCAGCGTCATCACCGATTCGGTCTTTGTCTTTGCCGATTTAGCGGCCATTTTTAGGTAACGCACTGCTTCAGTCGGGTTCGGCAGCTTTGCATTCAGCGGTTTCAGGTAACATTTCCCCAAATACAACCGAGCCTGTGCATCGAAGACTTCTGAACGCCGGTAACGAGCCAATAGCGGAAAGGCTTTGGCATACTTCTCAGACCGAAACAGCTTTTTAGCGTAGCCAATCCGCTGTTCTTCAACACGAAGACGGGCCAATCGGATGCTGTCGGCTTTTGAGAGCGTCGGCACTTTAGGTTTCGTCAACGGCTTGGGAGCAGGCCGTTGAGCAACCGCAGAAGCTGGTTTCTGCGCAGGGAGCGCGCGTGATTTAGGCGATTGGGCCGAGACCGAAAGGCTGCTCACGAGCCATCCTACGAGTAATAGATTCCAGAAAATGTACTGACGGTTCATTGGCCGAATTGCATTTATTTCTTGGGTGAACTCAGGAAATCCGGGCGCAAATTCAGCATCAGATACAACCAGTGGGCGTTATGCCGGGCTTTGTCTGTCGTACTCAGTTTCACAAACTCAAGGCTGTTGGTAGCCGCAAAGTACCCGTACCCCAGTTCGATGTTGGTAAACTTATTCATGTTGTAGTTCAGCAACAGGTCAATCTCCTGACCCAACTGCGGGTCTAATTTGGGCCGACTGGCATCTGTCATATTGACCATCGAATTAGCCAGCGCGAAGTTGTGTACATCAATGGTTATGAACAGGTTAGGATTGACTGTGTAGCGGCTTTTGATGTACGCATTCGACAGCCCGCCCACCGGCGACCCGGTTCCGACGTAAAAATAGTCCATGTAGCCCCAGTGCCGGTGCGGGGTCCCGTAGAGCGGATCGAAGCGGTTGTTTTTACCCGATGGACTCACCGTGTTGTTGCCCGACAGTATCTCGTAGCCCGGCCCGATGGCCCAACGCCCTTGTAGAATTTGAGCATTTGCCCCCAAATAATACGCGCTGATGGCCGTTCCGGTCGGGTCGTTACCGGCCTGCCCGTAGCCAAATGCCTGCCAGGCGAGTTTGGTGCGTTTAGCCAATGTACCACCCCCGGTGAGCATGGCTCCGTAGGTGAAGCGGCTATTTACGCCTTCTACGTCGTATCGGCGACCATAAACCAGGCCGTTAGCCGTGTTTCCGAGCGAGTCGGAACGGTACTTGCTGAAGTCGTCTTTGAGGGCCAGCAACGATAATTTTGTTTGCCCGAACTTGCGGCTGACATACAGAAATTGCAGCGATTTGAATTGCTGATTTTGCCCGTTGGTGCCAGCCGCCGTTGCCAGGATGGGTGCACCACCTTTGCCGTTTGTGGGCAAAAAACCACTTGGCACTGCCACTAAATTTCCTCTTGAGTTGGTGATATAAGCCGGAGCCGAAGCGGGCGTGTAATTGGTTCCGCGTACCCCAAAGCCGTCGGTATTCTGGTTGAAGGCCAATCCCAAATCGAGCTGCCAGCCTTTTTTGAGCGATTTAAACAAAATCGCATCGAAGCGACGGGCCTGCTGCAGCCAGTCTAAATTGCCCAACAGGCGCACATCGTCATAAACAAACTCCTGCCGCCCAACCCGCACCGACAGGTTATCGAAGGCCTTAAACTTAATGGTAGTGTCGGCTTTGTTTGCCAGCATGAGTTCACCCCAGGCTTCGTGAACAAAAAAGCGATTTCCGTCGGCATTGCCAATCGAGGAGGCATCCTGCCCCCACACCCGAACATCGCGAACAGTGACCCCGAACA
>JBBRUB010000424.1:0-4368 GCA_038248175.1 Cytophagales bacterium
GACAGAGTTTTTTAGTTTTGCATACATTCAAATCCCGGTAATTATGATTTCTGCAAGCATTTTCGCAATTATGGGTCTGGGCGGTCAGGAGATGATTCTGATCTTTCTGGCCCTGCTCCTGTTGTTTGGAGCCAAAAAAATCCCTGAACTGGCAAGGGGTCTTGGCAAAGGCATCAAAGAGTTTAAAGACGCAACCAAAGATGTTCGTGAGAACATTGAAGACAGCCTGAAAGAGACCGACACAACGAAGTAATTCGCTGTCTTTTCACGCAAAACGACCATGTGGTTCCTACCGAGCCGCGTGGTCGTTTTGCGTTTACTGGTTTGCCATTTCAGGCTAAACTGCCTAAGTTTGGGGATATTGGCGGTTGGCTGTCTGCCTACTGCATACCCTAACAGGCATTCTGTGACTCTTTACCGTAGCTTTTCCACCGTTCAAACCGACCTGCTGTCGGGGGCCATAACCTGCCGTCAACTGGTAGAGCAGTACCTCAACCGTATTGCCGAATACCGGCACCTAAACGCGTTTACTGATGTATATGCCGACGAGTCGCGCCAGCGGGCCGACGCCATCGACCAGAAAATCAGCAACGGCGCGGGAGGCAAGCTGGCCGGTATGGTTATCGGCATCAAAGACGTGTTGAGCTACGCAGACCACCCCCTGCGGGCGGGCAGCAACATTCTGGACGGGTTCACGGCCCAGTTTACCGCCACCGCCGTGCAGCGACTCATAGACGCCGACGCCATTATCATTGGCCGTCAAAACTGCGACGAGTTTGCGATGGGTTCGGCCAATGAGAACTCGGCATTTGGCCCGGTGCGTAATGCCGCTGATCATAGCCGGGTGTCGGGCGGCAGCAGTGGCGGCTCGGCGGTGGCGGTACAGGCGGGTTTGTGTCTGGCCAGTATCGGCTCCGATACGGGTGGTTCGGTACGTCAGCCCGCAGCCTTTTGTGGCGTTGTGGGCCTCAAACCTACTTACGGGCGCATCAGCCGGTGGGGTCTGGTGGCGTACGCATCGTCGTTCGACTGCATCGGCCCCATTGCCAACACCCCTCACGACGCGGCCCTGCTGCTCGAAGTCATGGCCGGTCCCGACGAGTTCGACAGCACCGTATCGAGCCAGCCTGTGGCTGCTTACAGCAAAGCCAAACTTCCTGACAATCAAAAGCTCCGCATCGCCTACCTGCGCGACGGCGTAGAGAGCGTGGGCGTTGACGCCAGCATCCGCGAAGCCACCCAACGCAGCATTGATGCGCTTAGAGCCGACGGGCATACGGTCGAACCAGTCGAGTTGTTGCTGGAAAACGCGCTGCTGCCGGTCTATTATATTCTGACCACTGCCGAAGCGTCGTCTAACCTCTCCCGGTTTGATGGGGTACGGTATGGCTACCGTGACAAATCGGCTCCTGAACTATTGGCTTTGTACAAACAGACCCGCACGACTGGCTTTGGCGCGGAAGTGCGTCGGCGCATTTTGCTTGGTACGTTTGCGCTGAGTGCCAGCTATTACGATGCCTATTATACGAAAGCGCAGCAGGTTCGGCGGCTTATCCGCGAGGAAACCGAACGGCTGTTTACGCAGTACGACTTTCTGCTCTCCCCCACCACACCAACCACCGCCTTTACCATCGGCAAAAAAAATGACCGGACCGCCGGAGCGGACCCGCTGCAACAGTTTCTGGCCGACATTTTTACCGTACAGGCCAATGTAGTGGGCTATCCGGCGTTGTCAATTCCAAACGGCACAGACGAAAACGGCCTGCCCATCGGTCTGCAGCTCATGGCCCCGCCCTTCCGGGAGGACGAGTTGGTAGCGTTGGGGGAATTAATTATGAATGATAACGTAACCTCATTGACCGCATGATCTTCTCCTTCCGTAACCTGCTGACAATAGGCTTTTTAAGTGTTTCTTCAACGTTTACCGTCGCGCAAACCGCTGCGCCTTCAGCCGATTCACTGGCCCTGGCCCGCGAGGATAGTATTGCCGCCCTGACCACCGTGCGCGACAGTCTGCTGATGGAGCGGCTGGCCAAACTCGAAAAAGGCATTGCCCTGCCCTACCACGAGTCAGTGCAGAAATACGTCGATCTTTTCATTTTCAAACGCCCCGAGTACGTGCGCCGGATGCTGGGAAAAGTCCCGGTGTTTTTTCCGCTCTACGAAAAAATACTGGCACAGTACGGTCTGCCCGACGAGATAAAGTACCTCTCCATTGTTGAGTCGGCCCTCAACCCACGGGCGGTGTCGCACGCCGGTGCGGGTGGTCTCTGGCAGTTTATGCCCGGCACGGGGCGCGATATGCGGCTCTATCAGGATGAATATATAGATGAGCGGATGGACCCCGTCAAATCAACCGAAGCAGCCTGTAAATACCTCCGCGATTTGTATCGGATTTTTGGCGACTGGCATCTGGCTCTGGCGGCTTATAACTGCGGGCCCGGCGCGGTGAAGCGGGCCATGCGCCGGTCCGGGGGCGATTCGTTCTGGAGTGTCTATAATCATTTGCCCAAAGAGACCCGTTCTTACGTACCGCTGTTTATCACGACTGCGTACTTCATGCACCATGCGGGCGATCACGGTATTTTTGCCGATGAGTTCGAAACGGTCATTCCAAACGATACGATTCAGGTGTCGGGTTATTTCAATCTGGAAACCTTCGCCAAACACAGCACCATGCCCCTGGCTGATCTGCAAAAGCTGAACCCGGCCCTGAACACAACCATCCTGCCTGAATATACCAACCGCTATTCGATGCGGGTGCCGCGTCAGCAGTACGCTTACTTTGCAAGCCGCCGAAGGGCCATCATGGATTCGGCCAATCAACTGCCGGTGGCGATGGCGCACGTGCTGCTGGCCCAGGCTGAAACGGTTTCGCTACCCGATAATCCACTGGCCCGCATGACCACGACCGATACCAACCCACTGGCGGGCCTGTTTCTGACCAACGAAACCGACGAGCCAGTGCTGGTAGCTTCGGCACTGAAGGCCAAACCGGTGCCGGTGACAGATGCCGAGGAAGAAGCCGAATATGATGAACCAGTAGCTACGGTTGTGCAGCGCACCGTCCGCAGGCAAACCTACGTGGCCCGGCGGGGCGATAATCTGACAGCTGTTGCCAACCGCTACGGCGTTACCATTGCCGACATTAAACGCTGGAACCACCTGCGGTCAACACACTTGCAAAACGGCCAGAAACTCGTGATTCAGCGCGTTACTCGTGAGGAGGTTCCAGTGGCTGTTGCTGCCAGACTTACCAAACAAAGCAGCAGTAAACGCTACAAACCGCGTTATCACCGCGTAGAGCAGGGCGATACCCTCTGGAATATCGTGCGCCAATACGACGGACTGACCGTTGAGCAACTCAAGAAAATGAACCACATCAAAGGCAACACGCTCCAGCCGGGGCAGAAACTGAAAGTGAGCTGATTGCTAACCAAACGCCCAGACCACCTATCGAACGCCCGCGACTCATCTGAAACGTCGCGGGTTTTTCGTATCTTTACTGTAGTATAATCACCGCAAAACAAGCTGTTTCTTACGCCGAATGATTGCTTTTTTAGATGGGCTGCTCGCCTTTAAAGAACCCTCCAACGTTATTATCGACGTACACGGCGTGGGCTACTCGGTCAATATATCGCTGCAAACCTACGTCACCCTGCCCGGCGGGGGCGACCGCGTAAAACTCTTCATCCATCACCTCTTCCGCGAAGATTCTCAGTCGCTCTACGGCTTTGCATCGGCAGACGAGAAATCGCTGTTTCTGGATTTATTGGGCGTATCGGGCGTGGGGCCAAATACGGCTCTTGGTATGCTCTCGGCCATGCAGCCTGCCGATTTGCGGCTGGCTATTTTGGGCGAGAATGTGCGGGCGGTGCAGGCTATTAAAGGCATTGGAGCCAAAACGGCGCAGCGCATCATTCTGGAACTGCGCGACAAGATGAAGAAAGCCGGTGTCGTACCCGACGGCCCAAGCTACCGCCACACAGCCGCCAACCCCGCCCGCGACGAGTCGATGGCCGCGCTGATGGCCCTCGGCTTGCCCAAAGCCACCGCCGAAAAAAGCGTGGACGATGCATTGCGGGCTGACCCGAATTTAACGGTTGAAGAGGTAATCCGGCAGGCGCTGCGTTAATGACGTCGGCGTTGCTGCCGGATGACCCGGCGCATGGGCGGCATCTTTAGCACCAGACCGGCCTGCTGAATCATCGAATTTACACCCGCATAGCCTACCGCCCGATGAGCAATATCGCCGGTAGGCGTAAAATACAGGGTAGTCGGAAAACTCCCAACGGCAAAGCGTTTGGCCAGTTCCGGGCCTTCGCCAATTTCAGCGTCGATGCGATAATTGATAAAGTGCGGGTTAAA
>JBBRUB010000425.1:0-4368 GCA_038248175.1 Cytophagales bacterium
CTTGTCTATTTGGGTTCTGCTATCGACATTACTGGCGATGTTCAACAATGTTTATACCATTTTGCTGAATAGTGCCAACAAACTTAGGTTGCAGACCGAATCGGGGCGACCGCTGGCAAGTTTGGGGGCGGTGGGTACCTCCGGTTCGGCAGAGGCTTTGAGGAGTTTCACGGCGAAGGTACCAGTGTTCTCACTTAGAAACTGTTTCCGGTAGGTCTGCGCCTGTTGCTGCAAGGCCCCCATCTGCTTGCTGAACATCGCCTTAGAGATGTCGTCGTTGCGGAGTTTCTTTTGCAGTTCGAGGGCCTGCGCTTCGTCGTAAATTTTACCGAGTTCCTGCTGGTATTTGTAGAACAGTTCGTTCTCGGTCGAGCCGCTGATTTTCATGTTCTTAACGATACTAACCGTGTCGGTGGTAAACGAGAAGTCCTGATTTTTTTCGTCGATAATGAATTCGATATACCCGTTCTTTGGCGTCACCACCAGATACAGACCACCGGGCAGGCGTTTCGACCCCGAAAAGGTCATCTTCCCCGCGCCGTTTACGCGGACGGTGTCTTTAGGAATATACTGCGTGGCTCCGAAGTAATGCGCCAGTACGCAGGTGGTGTCTTTGAGTCCGCCAACCTGACCGGTAATGGTAAACGCGGGCGTGGCAGACTGCGCCCAGAGCGATGAAACAGTGAGCAGGCTGAGCAGACTGACAAGTAGAAAGCGATTTTTCATAGACTATACGGTATATATTCGCAGCGCCGGACTGACCGGCTGACAGGAATCAGTAAGCAAATTTACGGGTTTCGATTCGTCATCAGACCCCTACAAAACGCTTGCCAGACCCGGCGTAGTCTATGTTTTATTTCTTTTCCAAAACCCTCAGCGTATTCATTACGCCCGCCGGGTGGCTCGTAGCCACGCTGTTGTTTGCTCTATTCACTAAAAAACCGGCGCGTCGGCGGGCAGCAGTGGGCGTTGCACTGGCCATTTTCTGGATGTTCGGTAACACGTTTCTGGTCAATGAACTGGCGTTGGCGTGGGAATACCCGCCCGCGCCCATCCCGACCGACTCGACCAACCGCATTGCCGTAGTTCTGACTGGTGGCATGACCAACGGCGAAACGGCGGTGCCGGACAGCCGTTTCCTCCTTGACCGCGAAGCCGACCGCGCCGGGCAGGCTCTGTATCTCTACAAACAGGGAGCGGTGCAGTACATCCTGATTAGCGGTGGAAACGGCGACCTGCCCTTCAATCGAAACGTCATCAGCAACGAGAACGAAGCCACCACCCGGTTTTTTCGCATGGCGGGTGTTCGGGCAGGAGATGTGCTGTACGAGAACAAATCTCGAAACACGCACGAGAACGCGGTATTTACGGCCCGGTTTCTGCGCGAGCGGGCTAATACAAACCGCTGTGTGCTGGTTACGTCGGCGTGGCACATGCGCCGGGCGGTGGGTTGTTTTCAAAAAGCGGGGGTCATCGTTACGCCCTTTCCCGGCAGTTTCCGCAGCCATCCCCGCACCTTCGTACCCGGCGAGTGGCTACTGCCCAACGCCCAGGCTTTTTTTGAAGCCCATGTACTGGTGAGGGAGATGATTGGTTATGTGACGTACTGGGTAATGGGGTATGTTTAAACCGACAGAATCTTTACCATTCTGAGCAGGTCTTCACTGATGGGCTTGGGCAGGCGGATAGTGTCTTTGAAGGACGTATAGACCAGTTCGTTGTTCATGATGCCTGCCATGACGTTTTGCTGCCCATTCATCAACCCCTCCACGGCTCCCAGCCCTAAGCGGCTGGCCAGAATCCGGTCGTAGGCCGTGGGAACGCCCCCGCGCTGAATGTGGCCCAGCGTCGTAACCCGCATGTCGATGTCGGACTGGACCCGTTTGCGGATTTTCTCGGAAATCTCACCCGCGCTGCCTTCCTCTTCGCCCTCGGCCACGATGATGATAGACGATGATTTCTGGCGGCTCCAGCCCGCTTTCAACGTTTCAACTACTTCCGAAATGGGTGTCAATACTTCGGGTACCATGACCAGTTCGGCCCCGCCCGCAATGCCCGACTGAATGGCGATATAACCCGAATCACGGCCCATGACCTCGATGAAAAAGATACGGTCGTGCGAGTCGGCGGTATCGCGGATTTTGTCGATGGCCTCCAGTGCGGTGTTCACGGCAGTGTCGAAGCCAATGGTGTAATCGGTACCGTAGAGGTCGTTGTCAATAGTGCCGGGCGCGCCGACGGTGGGAATGCCAAACTCATCGAAGAAAAGCGTGGCCCCCGTAAACGTGCCGTTACCGCCGATGGCCACCAGCCCCTCGATACCGAATTTCTGGAGCTGCTCAAACGCCTTCTGCCGACCTTCGGCGGTCATAAACTCCTTACTCCGGGCCGACTTCAGAATCGTACCCCCGCGCTGCACGATATTGCTGACCGAGTGGGACGACATCTGAAAGATATCGCCGTTTATCATGCCGTTGTACCCCCGGCGGATGCCAAACACCTCGATTCCGTGATAGCATGCCCCCCGAACCACCGCCCGGATACAGGCATTCATTCCCGGCGCGTCGCCCCCCGATGTAAATACAGCAATTCGTTTCATTAGTTAAGTCAATTTTTTACAGGAATAGCACAAATTCGCTGTTTTATTCACCCAACGAACCCCGCAAATTTATCCGCAATTATTAATCTAAAGCTATCCAACCCACATTTATCCCCCCTCCCTTCATGGAAACTTAATATGCCGGGCAATTTCGTCATAGGCTCTGCTTACCATTTTGCGCAGGTCATTGGCAACGGTATCGGCAACCTGCCGGTGCTGTTGAATCCAGTCGGGCGAAAGGCGTTCCAGTGCGGCCTTTACCTGCGGGTCGATGGGCTGGCGGGCGTCGATGAGCAGGGCCGTGTCCTGCAACAATACGTAGCTATCACTATTGGGGTCTCCGCAGAACAGTATCGGCGAACCGGCTCCCACGGCACTCATGGCCTTGGAGGGTACAGCAATGTGCGTCCAGGCCGGCAACAGGCTTACCAGCTGCACGTCCATATACCCCAACTGACTGCGGGGAATACTCGGAAGCCGGATAATTCCCGCCCGCCCGTTTGCTGCGGCCCATACGTCGTCCGCCTTTGTGCCGTATAGGGCCAGCACGAGCCGAAACCGGGTTGGGTCGAGGTTGATGATAACGCTTTTCAGAAATTCTGCCGAATGCGCCTGCCCCACGTTGCCCGCGTAGCCGAGGTACATCAGCCCGTCATCGGCCCGCCAGTTCGGGCGGTTGGGATCGTGGGGCTGGTGCATCAGGACACCACAGGGCAGGATAATGGTCGGGATGGGCTGGTGGTATTGTGCCAGCAGGTGCCGTGCCTGTTCGGGGCCGAGGGCAAGGAGCCGCCGGGGCGCGTGGTGGTACGTTTGCCGGATGACCCAGCGATAGACTGGATTCTGCGGGCTGACTTTCCCCTCGGCGGCAAAGCCTTCGGGAAACAGATCCATCGACCACAACCAGTACGTCTTTTTCCGCAGCAACAGCGATGCCCAGAACGGCAGCATGGGCGGGCTGGTCATGATCAGTAGCGGCCCGCGCCCCACCCGCAACGCCTTTCTAATGAGCATGAACCCGTCCCAAAGTCCCGCCAGAATGCGTAATGCGCCGTTTTTGCCTTCGTAGATGGTCTTCACCCCGTGGGTTTCGCCAACGGGTTGCCGCACCTGTCCGCCCCCATCGTAGGTGCGGTCGATGTGGACTACAATGACCTCGATGCCGTGCTGCTCGATGAGGTACGTAGCTAAATCCCAGGCCGACTCGCCGGTGATTCCGGGGTTGGGCGGGTAGTGCCGGTTAACGATGGTGATGGCCGAGTTCTGCATACAGTTTGGCGTAGGAAGTAGCCACTACGGCCTCCGAAAAGCGCGTCTGTGCCGTATGGCGGGCGTTCTGACGGAGCGTTTCGAGGTTGGGGTGCGTGAGAATAAACGTCAGCCCATCGGCGAGTTCGGGTACCGAGCCGGTGGTGGCCAAGTAACCAGTTTGTTCGTGGTCAATCAGCTCGGGAATACCGCCGGTGGCAAAGGCTATCACGGGCGTACCACAGGCCAGCGATTCCAGCACGGTATTGGGCAGGTTGTCTTCCAGCGAGGGGACTACGAGTGCATCGGCAGCATTATAGGCTGCTACTACGTCGTCAGTCGAGGTCAGGACGCCGAGGTGCCGGACGGGGTAGGGAAGCTGGTCGATGAGGTAGCTGCGGCCTTTGCCAAAAATAAGAATTTCGACTTTCAGGTCGGGCCGGTGCTCGTGCAGCAGCGTCAGGGCTTCGGCAAAATAGGCGAAGCCCTTGCGCGGGTCGGTCACGCTGGCACTGCCAAAC
>JBBRUB010000426.1:0-4367 GCA_038248175.1 Cytophagales bacterium
ATCCTCGCCCATAGGCACGAGGGCAACCTGCTTGATTTCGAATGCGTCGAGTGTTCCGCATACCCGGAACGACGTTTTCTGACCGGGCCGTAATCCGTTCGATATATCGTCCGAGATTTCGATGTAGGTCCAGCCAGTCTTCTCGCCTTTCGGCCCGAATCGCTGGAGGAGTGCGGTGAAAGTGTGCATAGCTTATGCGTATTGATTCAGCATGGTTTGCAGCGACGTTCGCATTTCCTGCACCAGGCTGGCCGGTTCCAGTATGGTCAGGTGTTCGCCGTAGGAGCGCAGGTGCATGAGCAGGTCGCGGTTGGGGGCCAGCCGGAGCCGTACCACACAGGCATCGGGCGTGTCGGTCAGCACCTCCTGCGTCTGGTGGATGGGCTTGGCTTTTACGTACCGGCCAAACAACGGGCTGAAGGATAAGACGATATTTTCGACCGGGCCGTGGCTGTCGGTAATACCATAGATATGCTCAAAAATCTCGCTCACGTTGGTCAGCACAGCGGGCGGCACGTCGCAGGGATCGTCGAGAATTTCGAGTTCGCTCATACGGTCGAGGGCGAAAGTTTTCTCACCTCCGCTGGCGGCATCGTAGCCAATGACGTACCAGCTATCCTGCACCTCGCGTAGCAGCATGGGGTGCAACAGCCGCAATTTCGGGCGTTCGGGTTCGGTTTGTCGCCCCGCTTTTTTGCGTTGGGAGGCCAGCCCCAGACCTGCCACGGCATCGTCGTGTTTGAGGTACCGGAAGGCCACCTGCCGGTTCTGGTTCACGGCCCGAATCAGCACCGGTACGTGTTGCCGGTTGCCGCCCAGAATCTTTTCTTCTACATAAACAATACGGCGCGACGGAGCCACCACGCTGTCGCTCTTTACCTCGCGAATGATATCGAGACTTTGCCGCACCTTTTCCAGCGCGTTGGTCAGTTCGTCGGCTACGGTGGCTCCCTGCGTGGCGGCCAGCACTTCGCGGGCGTAGTCCAGGGCATCCATATCGTCGGGGCTGAGCATGAGATTCAGGAGCCTAAACTGCGGATTGCTGTAAAAATAGCCGTTGGCCCGCTTGTCGTATTCGATGGGTGCATCATGATCTTCGCGCATCCGCTGAATGTCTTTTTCGAGCGATGAGATGGACCGGATGCCGCATTTGTCCTGGCAGAGTTCAAACAGTTTTTGCTTGGAATACCGGCGGGGGTAGCGGCTGACAACTTCGTCGATGAGCCGGTAGCGTTGAAAAGCGGAGCGGGTTATAGGCATTGGGGAGTTGTTGCAGGGGTTATTACGCAGAGATACGCAGAGTGAAGAAGAGATTCGCAGAGGGGTTTCTTTTTTACTTCTCAGCGTGTCTCTTTCTTCTTCGCGAATTTCTGCGGAGCAACTCTTTTCAACAAAGCAACAAAAAAAATTTGACAACGTAAATAGATTACGTTTTATGGTATTCATCTTTGAGTCGGACAATCACTTACAACTCTTATGAATCTTACGCAACGTCCGCGCTCAAACGCCCACAATACCGCTCGCCCGTCGCTTTCGACGCGCCAGTTGGTCGATCTCGAACTCGGCCTGTACCTCCTCGACCGGCTCCGGCCCGACGCGCCCCCCACAGCCCTGCCCGCGCTCCTGACCGACGCGCCCACCCGCCACAGTCTGACGCCCCAGCAGCACAAATACCTGCACCGCGCCCGGCTGATTCTGGCCCGCTTCACGAACCCAACACACTGGCAAACACTGCTCGACGCCTACGCAGCCGCCCCCGCCGATGCGCTGGCCTACGACCTCTGCCCCCAGTACAGCCGCTTCTCCGAAAAGACCGTCGGCTTTGCCCGAAACCGGGTTGGTATCCTGCGCAAACTACTTTCGTGATTTATTTTGGCCACAGAGATATACCAAGACGCACGAAGATTCACAAAGGTAAAAGAGAAGAAAGAGAACTCTGTGAATCTCCATGCGTCTTGGTGCATCTCTGTGGCGAAGATTATTTTCAAAAATCCTTTGCAACATAAAAAGATTACGTTCTCATGGTGTGATCTTTGATATGAACAACACGAAACAACAACGACTATGAACACGCTTCTTTCCACCGCCCCCGTTGCCAAACCGGTTCTTGCTGGCCTTCTGCGCTGGCAGGAGCCGCTGGCAACGCGGCTGCGCTTTCGGCACGCCCTGCCCGGTATGGTGGCTAACCGACTCCTGAACGTAGAACTGGGCCTGTACCTGATGGCCGAGTTACTGCCACTGGCTCCACCCCAGGCCTTGCCCGATTTGCTCAACGGTCTCGGCGCGGCCTATAAACAGCGGCCTATCTGGTCGCCCCGGCAGCACCGCGCTCTCAACCAGGCCCGCCGGTTACTGGCTCCCTACCAAAACCACGTGGCCTGGTTTCGGGCACTGGAGAAATACGCTACCCTTGCTCCTGATCTGCGCACCTTTACGCTGCGTGGAACCCTGCGTAGCGATGTTAGCGGCTACATCCTGCGCGAGCGCGTAGCCCTGTACAACGGTACACTGGCGTAGTGCCTGGGGAGCGACCTTTTCAATCCATCAAATCAGCCTGCCAGCTCACTTCGAGCTGGCAGGCTGATTTTTACGTATAGGCCAATTTCCAGAATGGTACATCTCTGAACGGTCCGAATTTGTTTCGCACTCGTCCAAAACTCTCTATTTTTTCAAGGTCAACCCTATTCTACCCCCAATGGCTATACTCGATAAACTCGCCGATCTCTTTAATCCGGGAAACAAACCCGCCAGTTTGCCCGAACGCACCAGTTTGCAGAACCTCGGCTATGGTATCAGCTATGAACCCATGCCCGACCCGGCAGCACCGCCCCAACTCAACGAGCAATTGGAGGACCTCTACTATGAATCACGCCACCGTCCCAGCAACGCCCTTGCTAAGCGGTTGCGCAAACTCGTGCAGCAATACCCTGACGTAGCTATCCTGAAGAACTACCTCACGACAACGTACATGTTGACAGGGCAACAAAGACTATCCAATCAGGTACTGGAGCAGACCCTGGAGCAGCACCCGCGCTATTTAATTGGTCTGGTCAACAAAGCCAATCAATTACTGGCAAAAAACGACACAGCCGCCGTAGAAGACCTGTTTGGCGGCCCCCCGGTAGATATTGCTCAGTTTTATCCGGAACGTCAGGAGTTTCACCAGTCGGAGGTGGGGCATTTTACGTTTGCTTCTTTCAACTACTACCTCGCCAAAAAAGACCCCGATGCAGCTTTGGCCCGGCTGCGGTTACTGCGCGACCTGAACTACCATAATCTGGAGCAACTTCGGGAGATGAAAGGCCGGCTCGACGCGGTTCGGATGGCCCATAACCTCGCCAAAATGCGGGAAGGTATGGACGACGCCGTTACTATAGAAGGCTATTTTAGGTCCGAAGATCAGCAAACCGACGAACCGCCCGTTTTTGAGCATCCCGACATACAATGGCTCTACGAACATGGTCTCGACGCAACCAGCAATCCGCTGACCGCCCAGAAATTCGAGGTGTTGCTGGCCCTGCCCCGCGCATCGTTAACCGCCGATTTATCGAAGGTGTTACTGGATATTATCTATCGCTACGAACATTTTCAGGCAATAGAGTGGAATTCCAGTCAGAATGATTTTGCCAGTCACGCACTCCTGCTGGCTACTGAACTTCAAGCCGACGAGTGCCTGCCCGCCGTGCTGGAAACGCTGCGGCAGCACACTGAATTTCGGGAGTTTTGGTGGGGTGACTACCTTACGGAGTTCTACGAGCCGTATTTCCGGCAGATGTTACCCAACCATGCCGATACGCTGAAGGTATTCATGCAGGAACCCGACATCAATACGTACTCAAAAGTGCTTGTTTCGGAAGCGTACATGCAACAGACACTGGCCAACCCAGCTCTCAAGCCAGTCGCCCAACTCTGGTACCGCGACGTCTTGACGTACCTACTCGACCACGCCGATGACGAGCGCCTGCTCGATACCGATCTGATGGCTTACCTAATTGGTGCTATCTCAGAACTGCAACTGACCAACCTGCTTCCCCTGGTTCGGGATGCTTACGGGCGCGATCTGGTCACGGAAGCTATTCACGGCGACCTCGCCTATATCGAGAAAAAAATCGTTGAACCCATCTATCCAACCGCCCGAAACCCGCTGCGTTCCATTGCTGATCAGTACGAGTTCTGGCGCGACCCTACAGCTTACCGGCAAGTCCACCTTGACCCAGAGCGAAAGGAACGGGCGGATGAATTTATAAAGGGAATCATGGCGCAAGAGGATGAATGGGCTTTTCTGTACGAAGACGATGATGAAGATGACGAACTACCGAACGGTACGCTGTTTCCGTCGCGGGGGTCGGGTCTTTTTAGTCCGGTAC
>JBBRUB010000427.1:0-4360 GCA_038248175.1 Cytophagales bacterium
GGTCGGGGGCAACGATGGGAATGCGGAGCCGCATCAGCAGCCGCTGCTCAATCATCACCAGCGTGGCCAGCATGACAAGAATCACAAGCAGGGCCACGCCAATCATCTCATTGTTAAAGAGCGGGCTCCAGATGGCATTGGCCAGCGTATTGACCACCACCAGCCAGCCGATAGCCCGAAACCGGACATTTTCGCGTTGCGACGGCAGCGCCTGGTAAATGGCAAAGGCCAGTAAGCCCAGAAAAATCAGCCCCCAGATGGAAAAAGCCCAGCCTGCGGGCGTAATCAGGGTATGGTATTTGTCAGAAATCTGCCCGTTGGTCATACCGCCAAAGATGCCGGTATTGGAAAGGTAGTTCATCACAATCATGGTGATGACGCTGAAGACAACGAGAAATTGGCGTAGTTTATCGTTTTGCATAAAAGCCGAACGGGATTGGTGTTTATGAACAACCAACTCCGTTCGGCTTCTGTTTCCGGTAATAAGTCTGCTACAACTCCAGAATCTTGAACTCGGTCCGGCGGTTGCGCTGGTGTTCTTCCTCGGTTTTGGCGTTTTTCACGATCAGCTGCGTCTCGCCGTACCCTTTGGCGGTGATACGACCGGGGTCAACGCCCTTCGAGACAATATAGTCCACTGCCGATTTCGCCCGGTTCTGCGACAATTTCAGGTTATACGAATCAGTGTCCCGCGCATCTGTGTGCGAACCCAGTTCGATTTTCAGCGTCGCGTTGTCTTTCATGATCGTGACAACATTATCGAGTTCGGGTTCGGCATCGGACCGGATGTTGTATTTGTTGAGGTCGTAATAGATGTTATCCAACGCAATGGTTTTGTTCAGCGTTGCTTTGTCCAGCAGCAGGGCCACGTTGTACGTGGTGTCGGTCACGGGTTTGGTCAGGAACACCATCGGAATACCCTTGCCCTGCATCGTAAATTTCTCCCGGCGCGTCAGGTAGCCTTTGCGCTCGGCCAGAATCGTGTAGTCTTTGCCTTCCTGCACGGGGTATTTACCAAACGTACCCGGCTCACCCGTTGTCACTTCGGCAATGGGCTGATCCGTTGCATCGTCGATGATCCTGACCCGCGCCGAGTCGAGGAGCGCGATTGGAATTTCGTTAGCCGATACCGTTCCGGCCAGGAAATAGTTGACCGTTTTAGGCGCGTTCGGCGCGTCTTTCGGTGGGTTCTGCACAATAGTCGTGCTGTCGGTTGGTGGCACTACGCCTTCCTGAAAGAAATAAATATCGTCGTCGCCTTTGCCGCCCGCGCGGTTTGAGGCCATAAAGCCTTCGGTGGGTTTGGTATAAACCAGGCCGAAGTCATCGGCGGGCGAGTTGATGGGCTGCCCCATGTTCTCGATCCGCGTTACGCCCCCCGTGCGCGTCGCCACGAACACGTCGAGCTTACCGAGTCCCGGATGCCCGTCCGATGCAAAGTACAGTTTGGCGTCGGCCCCAACGTAAGGAAACATCTCATCGCCCGGCGTGTTGATGGTCCGGCCCATATTTACCGGGCGACTGAACCGGCCCGATGCGTCGATGCTGGTGCGGTACAGGTCGATGCCGCCCGCGCCCCCGGCCCGGTTCGAGGCAAAATACAGGGTCTTGCCATCGCCCGAAAACGCCGGTGAGCCATCCCACGCCAGCGAATCGCTGATGGGTAGCCGCAGGGGTTCGCTCCAGCCGCCGTCGCCCAGCCGACTGATGAACAGGTCCACGTCTTCGCCCCCTTTGCGCTTGCCGTTGTTGCCCCGCGCAAAGACCATCACCTTACCATCTTTCGAGAACGCGGGGGTGCCCTCGTTTACGTTACCCTGAAATACATTCTGACTGAACAGTTCGGGCGCGGCTATGGTGCCGGTTTCGTCAGGTTTGCTGTCGAGTTTGGTTTTGTACAGCCCCAGCATCGGCAGGCCGTTATTTTTATAGGTCTGCTCCTTGCGCGAGGCCGTAAAAATCAGCTCATTACCGCGCACCACCGGCGCAAACTCGGTACCGGTGGTATTGAGATCGGCGCGATTCTGGAGCGTAATGGCCAGTTTGTTCTGCGCAATCAAATCAACAACCTTCAGCGTCTCGATTTCGGCTTTGGCCTTAGCCAGCACGGGTTTGGCCGTTGTCTTGGGCGCGGTGGCCACAAACTGCTGCAACTGATCGAAGGCGCCCCCGTAGTTACCCTGAGATTTGAGCGCGTAGGCGTAGTTGAAGCGGGCATCGGGCTCGGTCGTTCCGGCTTCGATAGCTTTCTGATAAAATGGTACGGCTTCGGCAAAGCGGTTGGAGAGCCGGTATGATTCGGCGATGTGGTAGTTAAGCCGGGCCGGGTCAATGCTGCCCTTCGCGGCTTTCCCGAACTGCACCAGGGCCGGGTTGTACTCACCGGCATCGTACAGCCGAACACCTTTTTTGTAAGCCTGCATGGCCGAGTTGCAGCCGTTCAGCAGCAGGGCCAGACTCAGCAGGAGCGGTGCGGCCCATGACGTATTGATTCTCATAGTGGTTAGTAAGCGAAAAACGACGGTCCCGGCAAGATATGACAATTTCTGTGGGGACTTATTTTTAACGAATACAAGCGTCGTTTATTGGGAATTGTTCACGCACAAAACCCGCCCAATGTACCGACGCAATCGTCATGCACAAGGGGCGGGTTTTTTTGTCATTCCGAGGAACGAGGAACCTCGTTGTAGCTATGATTCGCTCTATATGAGGGATTCCTCGTTCCTCGGAATGACAAAACTGGAATGACGAAAATCTTACGCCTGTTGCTCCAGGCTCGCTTCCATTACTACTTCAGTTTCGTAGTCGCTGATGGGGACGCAGGCGCAGACGAGGTTGCGGTCGCCGTAGGCCGAGTCGATGCGGCTGACGGTGGGCCAGAACTTGCGGGCGCGGACCTGCGGCAGCGGGAAAACGGCTTTCTCGCGGCTGTACGGGCGGTTCCACTCGCTCGATAACACGACGTTGGCCGTGTGGGGCGCGTGTTTCAGTACGTTGTCGGCGCGGTCGGCTTCCCCGTTGGCAATCTCGCGGATTTCGTTGCGGATGGCAATCATGGCCTCGCAGAAACGGTCAAGTTCGGCTTTCGACTCCGATTCGGTCGGCTCGATCATCATCGTACCAGCCACCGGAAACGATACCGTTGGCGCGTGGAAACCGTAGTCCATCAGCCGCTTGGCAATGTCTTCGACCTCGATACCCACCGACTGTTTGAACGGACGGCAGTCGATAATCATCTCGTGGGCGCAGCGTCCGCTGGTACCCGTATAGAGCGTATCGTACTGCCCGTCGAGCCGGGCTTTGATGTAGTTCGCGTTCAGGATAGCGCGTTTGGTAGCATCGGTCAGCCCTTCGCCCCCCATCATCGCAATGTACGCATACGAAATTGTCAGAATCGACGCCGATCCATACGGCGCGGCAGATACCGCCCCCGCCCCCGCTCCCTGCCCCTTACCCGACGTTACGTGTCCCGGCAAAAACGGCGCTAACTGCTCCGCTACGCCGATGGGTCCCATGCCGGGACCGCCCCCGCCGTGGGGGATGCAGAACGTTTTGTGCAGATTCAGGTGGCACACGTCGGCACCGATGGCCGCGGGCGAGGTCAGGCCCACCTGCGCGTTCATGTTGGCCCCGTCCATATACACCTGCCCGCCATGCTGGTGAATAATGGCGCAGATTTCCTGAATGTTTTCCTCAAAAACGCCGTGCGTGGACGGATACGTGACCATCAGCGCGGCCAAATCGCTACTGTACTGTTCGGCTTTGGCACGTAGATCGGCTACGTCGATGTTGCCGCGTTCGTCGCACTTTACGATGACCACTTTCATACCCGCCATGACCGCACTGGCCGGGTTGGTGCCGTGCGCCGACTGCGGAATGAGCGCGATGGTCCGGTGCTGGTCATTGCGGCTTTCGTGATACGCCCGAATAACCATCAGCCCGGCGTATTCGCCCTGCGCCCCCGAGTTGGGTTGCAGCGACATGGCCGCAAAGCCGGTAATCTCGCACAGCCAGTCGTTGAGGTCGGCAAAGAGTTGCTGGTAGCCGTGCGTTTGTTCGGCGGGGGCAAAGGGGTGCATCTGCCCGAACTCCGGCCACGTTACCGGAATCATCTCGGCGGTGGCATTCAGTTTCATGGTGCAGCTACCGAGCGCAATCATGGAATGCACCAGCGAGAGGTCTTTTTCTTCCAGCGATTTCAGGTACCGCAGCATCTCGTGTTCGGTATGGTGCGTACTGAACACGGGGTGCGTCAGGTAGTTTGACTGCCGCACAAGCCGCTCCGGCCAGGTAATTTCGAGGTCGGCGGCTATGCAGTCCAAATCAGCTTTTACACCGAACACCGTCAGCAGTTCCGACA
>JBBRUB010000428.1:0-4360 GCA_038248175.1 Cytophagales bacterium
ATCAAAGTAGCTGTATTTGCCGCTCAAATCAGGCTATTTTAACGGTCACTGGCCGTTAAACGCCCGGTCTAACTCCTCGTCAGCTTTCTTCTTGATTGCCGCTTGTGTGGGCATATCATGTTCCACATTAACGAATGGCTTACCGTTCGTCTTCTGGCCAACATATACCCTGAATTTACTGGCCAGTGGGCCGTGAATATTCAGTTCACCGTTTGGCAGGTAGGCCGGGGGTGTTTCGTTTTGGTCGTTCATATAATGGATTTTTTTGAGGTCAAAGCCCGGTAAAATTCGGTTGTGAGGGTTCTCACTTTAGGATGGTTTGATATGTGGGTAGTCTCCCCGTTGATGTGGGCAATGTATTTTATACCGTCGTCAGTGTCGGTGAAGGTTTCCGTTTGGGTAGCTCCGTACCCTTCTTTCGTGGCCGATCCTCGCTTCTTTTGCTGTTTGCAGTAGTTGATGAGGTTCACAAAGAAGTTAACGCCCGTAACATCAATGATCTTCGTACCAGGGTTGCCGTTGACCTCGATAACGTAGCTAACACCTTCTTTGTCCTTCATTAGGTCAACGCCCGAATATTCCAGCCCAACGGCTTTACTGGCATCAATACACAACTGTTGATCTTCGTCTGATAGCGTCAACTTGCGGCCTGAACCTGACTTAGATAAGTTAGCCCGGGAATCGCCTTTGTTGGCCGTCCGTTCCATCGCTGTAACTACTTCATCACCTATAACGATAGCCCGTATATCGGTGAAGTTCCCGTCAACGTACCGTTGTAGCTTTAGGTCAATCTCATGCGTGTACATACTCTCCATCACGGTATTGGCCGTTAGTTTAGTCTCCAAGATGGATACGCCCGAACCCTGCGAACCGTACACACCCTTAGCCACTACGGGCAACCCGTCTAACAGGCTTTCAATGATAAACTCAACGTGGGCGGGTGCTTTGGCCCAAACCGTCTTAGGCACCCTCAAACCCGCTTGCGATAGCTTTAGGGTAGTTAGGATTTTGTTTGATGCAGTGCGTAACGGCTCGGCTTTCTGTGGGGAGTAAATACCCAGATTATTGTTTAAGTGTTCCAGGATAACCGTTTTGTGGGCCAGGTTGCCGGAAAGCCGGGGAATGATGAAATCATAGTCTTTCACCTTCAGGCGTTGGGGTTTATCATGGTCAGGATTCCCATCATATACCCGGTCGTAGCCGCTAACGTGTTCGCTAATGTACAGCAACAGGCTCAACGGCTCGTATGCTCTTAGGGTGCAATCGGTTTGCTTGGCGGCATCAATTAGATAACTATTGGCTATGCCTAATGTCAAGATGTTCATTATTTGTTCAGGGTTAATTGGTTGCTGTCTTTATTTGTGCTGTCATATATGGTGACAGGGTGGGGGGGTGCAATTGCATTAAGTCGCAGTGCGTGTCTTGGGGGGTATTGTCATAGATAGGGCGCGTTTTTCCGCACTTTCGATGCTAACTAACTGACAATCAGTAATAACGCTCAAAAACGTTTGCAAAAACACTATGAGTGTCCTATCTGATTAGATAGCTTAAGGGGGTCTATATCGCTGTAAATCAGAATATTGTATGCTTTTTTTATGAGCATTATTGATAGTCTTTTGTAGGTACTTTAGGGCGTATTTTCCTTTACGCCGGTCTAAACCAGGGCTGGTGGCCATCAAATGAGCGGTAATTTCGTCGTCTGTTCTACCGGCTCGAATCAGACCGCAGGCAACCCCAAAATCCTGTTCGCTGGTACTGTTGCCCAAATTGCGCCGTTGCGCCGTATTGGGCTTACTTTCTCTTTCAGGGAGTAGAACACCCGCGCCCCCAAAGGGGTAAAAAGTTGATACCCTATGCTCGTGCCGGTGCAATTGCACGAATGGAAACAGGCCGTTGGCCATCCGGTGTTTCTCTTTCCGGTTGGTGAAGCCAGGCAACCGGCCAACGTGGTCAGGTTCGGCACTACCCAGGTCAGCCCCGAACCGTTCGGCCAACTCCCGACAGATTGCTTTAGCCGTATCGCGGTCGGCGGGTTGCTCAGGGAGAATTAGCCAGGCTTGGAAATTGTCAGGGCTGGTTTCCATCAGCATACAGGGCCGCAACGTAGCCAGGTTGGTCAGCACGTCGCGGGTCAAGTCATCAAGTAAGATGTACTGCCAACCAACCGGGCGGGCGTACACATCGAACCCATTTAGATTGCGCCATTGCAGATGCTTTACGGTTTCAGGCTTTAGCAGTTGGGCGGCTGAATACTCAACCCAAAAGCCTTCATCAGTGAGCCGGTTCTTCATCTGAACTTTGTACATATCGGCGTTAAATGCACTGGCAAACGCCCCTACTGCAACCGCTGTTTTGCTCATATCATAGATTGGTTTTCTACCCCTGTGGGGGCGCGGGTGTTCTATTTCCTTCATCAATGGCCATTCAGAATATTATTCGGTTTAGGCCGGACAAAATTTCGGACGGACGGACATGGGGGTATTTAAGGGTTTGTCCGTCCGTCCGGCATAGCAAACCAAATAATATTCTGTTTACTCGCCGGTTATTTGATAAAAGCCAAATATCTTATCAATCAGAGGTGAATTGACACCTGAACATTTGCCATTTTCTGACTTTTGTACAAATCCGAAAAAACCGGACGGACGGACATTACCCCCTATATATATTTTGTCCGTCCGTCCGGGGTTTACAGGACTGGACAGGTAAACCGCTTTCCCGGCTTTGTCCAACTTTTCCGGCTGTCAAATACCCATAATTCAGCCCTTTTATCCGGCTCATGGCAACAGGGCAGAGAGATACCGTAGCGTGTCCTTTTGCTCGCCAAATGGCGTTAGAATGTTGTAGTTATCTACCATCTCTAATAGCACTCTGGCAATGGCTTTACGATAGGCTTCGGGGGATTGGTTGGGCTTCTGTGGAATGTGCTTTTGTAACCCGGCTGATACGTCTTTACGGGCTAACCGTTCCTGACCATCAAAAACCAAAACCGCCAATCGGTGCAGCTCCGATTGGCGGTTCTCCTGTTGGCTCATTTGCGCTTTGATCTTGCGCGTTTCTGAATCATCGACCGATACAAACCGGCTTTGACCATCATCGTAACGAAAGGCGTATTTCTCGAAGTCTGACGAACCGCGTATCAGTTTTGGCTCGATCCAGTGTACGCCGTTATCCCGGTCTTTCTTAATCGACAACGCGCCCCCGCATTTGCGTTCTGCCTCACTGCCAATGTGACCGCGCATTTTGCCGGTGTTGGGTGTCTCATGTATCAACAGTACAACCGTCGTATTTAACTCAGAAGCCTGTTGCATGAAAAAACGGATAGCTTCGTTACCTTCCCGTTCTTCGTTGGCTCCAGCAACGAAATCAGTGATACCGTCGATAATCCAAAGAAAGGTGTCTGGCATCTGCTTAAACAGATACTCAATAGCCGTTCTGTTTTGCGTATGGGAGAAGTTGCGCCAATTGTAAACGAACAGGTTGCCGGGGTCACTGGTCGCACCTATGAGCCGCTTTACGTTGCTCAACATCCGGTTAGTGTAGGCCGGGGGCTGTTCAGTATCAATGTAAACGACGGGTCTGTTTTGGCAAAAGATTGACTGAATGCCCAGCGTATCAAATGCGTCCGGTATAGTCTCCATTAATGCCGTACTCAGAATGAATTGGCATAGGCTTGACTTACCGGATTTTGGTGCGCCCGAAATGAAGGAAATATCCCCCTGAATGGCGAACGTGCCGTTTTTCACTGTAATCGTTGGCACCACGTCGGGAATGTGGCTTTCCTCGGTAATCCGCGTGGCCAACACCTGTTCTAACGTCAGCACGTCGGTAGTGGGTTGGTTGGCTCTATACGGCAACCTACCCGGCGTTACGTCGGGTAGGTGCGGTGGGGAGTAATGCCCATTGAGTGACGGGCCGGTTTTATGGTCTGCTTTGACAGTCATTTTGCTTGCCCGGCCACTGGTCGGTTTTGGGTGGGTAGTTGATAAGTATTCATTTCGCGCAGGGTCGCGCTAACGCCAATCAGAATAAAATTAGCCGCTCTCAGGTGTTCCCGGCTATCATCGACATCGGTATCAGGATGATTTAAAGCGTAGGCAACCCCCGTAAACATCCGTTCTAAAGAAGCTATGCCGGTGGCATTACAAACGCTATCGCTCTGTTCATCCATCAGACGAAACAACGGCTCAATATTGACCTGTTGGCCGGAGTAGGGGTCAGTTACGACCATCGGCGGGTGTTGGTTGTTTGTCATAGCTTAGGATATCCGTTTAGCATGAATTTTTCAACGTCACTTTTACGCACGAAAGAAGCCCGGCCTTTGGGGTCGGGCTTAGAGACGGGGAAAGCCCCATCACGAACC
>JBBRUB010000429.1:0-4351 GCA_038248175.1 Cytophagales bacterium
GGCCGTCGTTTGGCCCTGATTGACTAATAGGTAATCGGAATAGAGGTCAAAAATGGGCGAAACGAAGTGCATATTCTATTTTTTGCTAAATTTAATCAGTAGGCTGGTACTCTGAAGGCAGCCTGCGTAACATCAGTCAATAACTTTTTTCGTAGCTTCTCCAACAAAACCAGAACCTACGAGCGGTTTGGGGCGACCAAAAACGCGGCTGGCGAAACGGTCTATAGCCGCTTTGGGCAAAATACCTCGCTGATAGGCAACGAGGATAACTCCGATCAGTGGCGGGCAACCATTTTTCAGGGATTCCTGAACTACGACCGCACGTTTGGCACCCGACACGACATTTCGGCGGTGCTGCTCTATAATTCGAGCAACTACACCAGCATCGACAACACCACAACGGCCATCCAGAGCCTGCCCTACAAGCACGTCGGACTGGGTGGGCGCGTGACCTATACTAACGCGAGCAAGTACATTGTGGAGGGGTCGTTCGGCTACATGGGGTCGGAAGCCTTCCCGAAAAGCAACCGCTATGGATTCTTCCCGGCGGCTTCGCTGGGCTGGATTGCCTCCAACGAAGCCTTCCTGCAAAACAACGCGCTCGTTACCTTCCTGAAAGTGCGGGCATCGTATGGACTCACCGGCAACAGTGAAATTGGAGGTAACCGGTTCATGTTTGAGCAGCGGTTTCCCTTCACGGCGCAGTATTTCTTTGGTACGGCCAATGTTGGCGCGTTTGGTTTAGCAGAAGGGCCAGTGGCCACCACCAACCTGCGCTGGGAAACCGAGAGAAAGCTGAACCTGGGTGTCGAACTGACCCTGGCCAAACGGCTTGACCTGAGTTTGGATGTATTTAACCACAATCGGTACGATATTCTGGCCGCTCCCAACCGTACCGTGCCGCAGTACACCGGCGTGACACTGCCCCTGCAAAACGTGGGTAAAGTCAGAAACACGGGGTTTGAAGCCATGATGCGCTACAGCAGCGCACCCAAAAGCCGCCTTCAGTACTCCGTTGAAGCCGGTGCCTGGTACGCTAAAAACAAGATCATCGACAATGCCGAAGCCATTCGGTTGTATGACTACCAGTACACCTCCGGGCAGCCCATTGGGCAACCGTTCGGACTGGAAGCGGTTGGGTTGTTTCGCGATGCCGCCGACATTGCCGCCAGCCCCCGGCAGATTTTTGCCCCCGTGCAGCCGGGCGACATCAAGTATAAAGATCAGAACGCCGACGGGCTGATTGATGGCAACGATACCCGCCCCATTGGCAATCCCTCAACACCGATGCTGACCTTTAGCCTGCACCCAACCATTCAGTACCGGGGCTTCGATCTGTCATTTCTGGCACAGGGCGTAACGGGCCGCACGGCCTACTTTGGTGGCAGCTCTTTTCATGCGTTCCAGAATAACGGGCAGATTGCCCCTATCGCATTGGACCGCTGGACCCCCGAAACGGCAGCAACGGCTACGTACCCCCGTTTGTCGGCCTCCAACAACCTGAACAACTTCCGGTTCTCGTCATTCTGGCAGCGCGATGGCAGTTTCCTTAAGATGCGGAGTCTCGAACTGGGCTATACCCTGCCCACTACGCTGGTTGACAAAATTCGGGTGACCAACGCCCGCGTGTTTGTCAACGGCACCAACTTGTTCTCGCTCGACCGTATGGAGGGCTACATCGACCCCGAAGTGGCCAGCGGCTACCCCGCCCTGCGGACAGTAAGCGGGGGTATTCGTCTTCAGTTTTAAACTCAGCCTTTACGTCAATATGAAACGCATACTATCTTTCTTTTTTGTAGCCGCCGTAATCGGACTGAGTAGCTGCGAGGATCTGGAGCGGGAATTAATCACCGACATTTCTGAACAACAGCTAATCCGTTCGTACGATTTCACGCTGAACCGGCTCAACTCCATTTACACCGACATCCCGGCGGGGTACCTGCAAATCGACGGGGCCATGACCGCGTCCGCCACCGACGAGGCCGAGCATACGCTCGAAACCTCGGACGTGCAGAAGTTTAACAACGGCTCCTGGAATGCCATCGACAACCCCGAAAACCTGTGGGGCAGTCTCTACCGGGGCATTCGGAAAACCAACCAGCTTCTGGTAGCTACCGACAGCATCAACCTCGATCAGTTTAAGCTCGACCCGGCCCCAACGGCTCAGGTCACGTATCAGAGCCGGTTGAACGATATCCGGCGGTGGAAATACGAAGCGCGTTTTCTGCGGGCCTATTTCTACTTCGAGCTGGTGAAACGCTACGGGGGCGTACCGTTGTTTACGCAGGCCCTGTCTATTGAGCAGGATTTTAGCACGGTGAAGCGCAATACCCTGACGGAGTGCATCAACTACATTACGGCGGAGTGCGATTCGGCGGCCCGGAATCTGCCCCTTACCTATACTGCTACCGATCTGGGCCGGGCCACGCGGGGAGCCGCCCTCTCGCTCAAAAGCCGCGTATTGCTCTATGCCGCCAGCGATTTGTTCAACACAACTACCTGGGCGACTGGCTATGCGAACCCCGAACTGATTTCGTTGCCGTCGGGCGACCGGGCGGCCCGCTGGAAAGCAGCCGCCGATGCCGCCAAAGCCATTATCGACCTGGCCGGAACGGGCTACGCACTGAGTGCCAACTACCGTAACCTGTTCATTACCAATGGTTATGCCCAGCCCGAAATCATCTTCTCCCGGCGCAATGGAGCTTCTAACCAGTTTGAGCGGGCCAATTACCCGATTGGCTACGACCTCGGTAACAGCGGCACAACGCCTTCGCAGAATCTGGTCGATGCCTACGAGATGAGCAACGGCACCCGGTTCGACTGGAATAACCCCACTCATGCCGCTAACCCCTACACGGGCCGCGACCCCCGGCTGGGCCTGAATGTCATTCTTAACAATACGACCTACAAGGGCCGCCCCCTGGAAGCCTGGGCCGGTGGGCGCGACGGACAGGGTATCGTAAACGCAACCAAAACGGGGTACTACCTCAAGAAATACGTCAACGAAAACCTGAACCTGCTCCTGAACAATAATAGCGTGTATGCGTGGCAACTGTTTCGGTTGCCCGAAATTTTCCTGAACTACGCCGAAGCCCTGAACGAAGTCTCGCCCGGTAATGCCGACATCAAGACGTTTGTGGACCGGGTGCGTACCCGGACGGGTGTGGCACTGCCCGCTCTGCCCGCCGGGTTATCGCAGGTCCAGATGCGCGAACGTATCCGCAACGAACGCCGGGTTGAACTGGCTTTTGAAGATCACCGGGGCTGGGATGTCCGGCGGTGGCTGCAGGGACCACAAACGCTGGGTGCCCCGCTGATGGGGGTTGAGATTACCCGCAGCAGCACCGGCACGTTTACGTACAAACCTGTTGAGGTGGAGAAGCGCGTTTTTGAACCCAAAATGTACCTCTACCCTATCCCACAGGGCGAGATCAATGCCTCAAAAGGAATCCTTCAAAACCCCGGCTGGTAGCCCTTCTCCGTGACTAACATGACAACGTTCATCAATACCGTTCGCCTAGCCGTTGTGGCCCTGGGCTTTGGGCTGCTGGTCAGTGCCTGCACCTACGAAGAACTTCCGAGTGCCGACTACCCGCAGCAGCTGCTTTATATGCCAACGGCCCGGAATGGCGTATATACAATCAACAGTTTGCCCCCGGCTACCGGCACGGGTGCGTATCGGTTCTCGGTCAATCTGACCGACAAAACGCTGATTGTTCCCCTTGGCGTGTTCCGGGGTGGGGTATCGGTCGATGGCGATGTGGCCGTGACGGTTACCGCCAACGCCGATACGCTGAACAAACTCATTACGGCCGGTACCCTGACGAATACCCTCGTTTTGCCGGCCGATAAGGTATCGTTGCCCCCGTCGGTCAATCTTGGAAGCGGCAAACAATCAGCTTCCTTCGACCTGAAAATCGACCTGGACTATCTTCGGTCGCTGACGGTGGTAACTGGGCAGCGGCTGGCCGTAGGGATCACCATCGCGAGTCCGCAAACAACGGTGAACCCCCGGCTGAAAACGACCATTGTCTCGCTCGACCCGGCGATTCTGAAGCCAACGCCCAACTTCACCACCAGAGCCGACGCGACGACGGCCCGAAGAATTGTGTTCACCAATACGTCGGTCAATGCGGTGAGCCATTCCTGGGACTTCGGTGATGGTTCGCCCGCCGTTTCTGATGCCGCCCCCGCTTACATATACCCCCGTGCGGGTACCTTCACCGTGACCCTCACCTCGACGGGCATTACCGGCTCGCAGGATGCCGCCAAACGGACCCTGACCGTTACCATTCCGTAATCACCTCCAAACCACTTTCCCGGCTTCCTGAAGCACCCGTTCCGACGGGTA
>JBBRUB010000430.1:0-4339 GCA_038248175.1 Cytophagales bacterium
AACGCAGGTAATCCGACTGGGCTACAACCGCAAGTTTTAAGCACCACGCATATTAGCGTAAACGTCAATAGCTGAACCAGTCAGCAGCGGTCAGGCTGGGGTTCTGGTTTTCCAGCCGACGTTCCAGATCGTCGGGGAGTTTAGGGAAAAAGTCGATGCCCGTCAGCCGCTCTATCTGGTCAACAGGTACCACGAACTGGCGCAGCGATTTATCAGACGGTTCGTTGGTGAGCAAAAAGCCGATCATGCGGATATCCGGCGCATTGCAATACAGGATTACCTTGTAAAATTGCTGCGGTACGCTCACTTCGGTGGTTTTACCGATGGTAGGTAACCCCCGTTTCAGCACCGCGCCCGTTACTACGTACACGCCATTGTCGCGCACGGCCCAGGTGCGAACCAGTTCCTCGAGTTCTTTCCAGATACCCCGGTTAAACTGCGGAGCCTGTGGGCTGACGTTGCTCATGTAGAACGACTCGCGCATCATGCGCTGCGAGAACTTAAAATCGCCCGCCGGGGCCAGGTGACCCCGGTCGTAGCCGGAACGCGTGTAGTCAGACGGCAGGGCCGTACCAGTTCGCACGAGAGGATCGGGCTTAAACTGCTCGCGGTCACGGTCGGCGTCGCCGGTGGTTTCGTAGCCCAGCAATGGATACGCCACCCAGTCGGCCACTTTGTACTCGTCACGGTAGCGCAGCGTGTAGCCTTCATGCCGGACAATCTCGTTTTCGCTGGCAAAAGCGGGCAGGGCAAAGTTGGGCTGTTTCTCAAAGTCGAATCGTTTGTTACCCGTTACAGTGCCACCCGCTGGGCCAGTACGATTATCCAGGCGTTCGCCGGAGTTGGCCCGTTCGTCAGAATTCCTGTCAGGAACCCGGCTGTCCGAAGCCTCAGCAGAGCGGTCGTCGGTTGCTACGTCTTCGGTTTCCTGAGGTTCAGGAGCTTTGTAGGGGTTTTCTTTCGGTTCGTCGTACCGCGAGGAACGCAACCCGACAGCCGACCGAATATCGTTCCAGAACGCCACCACGGGCTTCGTTCGCCCCTTGTAATGCAGAAACAGACCCACTAAGAAAAACACAAACAGCAGAAGCAGTGTGTTGTTGGGAAACCGAAAACCCCGACGGGCGTACTTTTTCATGCGATTGTTTGTTCAAGGTTTGGTGTTCAAAGTTAGCTAACGTCAGCGATGGTGTAGCCCGGACGTCCACGTCGGGTAGCCGTAAGGCTAAAAAAAGACCAGCTCTATCGGTAGCCTTACGATACCCGACCGGGAGACGCACCGGTCCGAGTTACAGCTAACGCAATATCAAACATTGACCAGTAAAAGCACTTTGGAAATTATTGTCATTGGCGGAGGAGCCGCCGGTTTTTTTGGGGCCATCACAGCCGCCGAAACCTGTCCCAACGCCCGCGTAACCATTCTCGAAAAAAACCGCACGGTTCTCAATAAAGTGCGCATATCGGGGGGGGGCCGCTGCAATGTTACCCACGCCTGCTTCGACAATCGGAAACTGGCAAAACACTACCCCCGTGGCGAGAAACCGTTGCGCCCGCTACTTGATCAGTTCGATGCGTCGGCTACGGTGCGCTGGTTCGAGAGCCGGGGCGTGATGCTCAAGACCGAAGCCGACGGGCGCATGTTTCCGCAGTCCAATACCTCCGAAACCATCGTGAACTGCCTGCTCGATACGGCTCGAAAACTGGGCGTTGCTGTGCGGACAAGCTGCGGGGTCGATACGCTGACGCAAACCGGAACGGGCTGGCAACTCAACCTGCTTACGGGCGAAACCCTGCTGGCTGACCGCGTTCTGGTGGCTACCGGGGGCTATCCGCAGATAAACTCCTACGGCTGGCTGCCTCAACAAGCCGAACCGCTGCACGTACCCGTACCGTCGCTGTTTACGCTCAACGTACCGGACAGCTACCTCCTGCCCCTGGCGGGCGTGGCGGTACCCGATGCTAAGGTCTTTGTAATAGGCACCAAACAGGAGCAGCGTGGTCCCGTTTTACTCACACACTGGGGCTTCAGCGGACCGGCCATTCTGCGACTCTCGGCCTGGGCCGCCCGCGACCTGTCCGACCGCGACTATCGTTTCACGCTGCGCATCAACTGGCTACCCGATCTGAACGATAACACCCTGCGGGCCGCGTTGCAGGATATCCGGCAACAACACGCCCGCAAACTCATTACGTCACAGAATCCGTTTGGTCTACCCGCCCGGCTGTGGCAGGCCCTGGCTACGGAGTCAGGCATTTCGCCCGATCAACGCTGGGCCGATTTACCAGGCAAACTCAGTAACCGGCTGGCCGAGCGGCTTACCAACAGTCAGTTTCAGGTAACGGGCAAAAGCACGTTCAAAGATGAGTTCGTGACCTGTGGGGGTGTTTGTGTGGATGCCCTGAACCCGAAAACGCTTGAAAGCAACATACAGCCGGGCCTGTTTTTTGCGGGCGAGGTGCTGAACGTAGATGGCATTACCGGAGGCTTCAACTTCCAGAGTGCTTGGACCACCGGCTACGTGGCGGGGCAGGCCGTAGGTCGTACACTCCTGTGCGACCAAGCCGAAGGCTAATACTATAGCAATCGTGTTAGCTGTTATATTATTATCCGCTCACCGGGGGCTGGTCGGGCAAGAGCCGCGCCTACGTACCGGCCCAACCTACAATCACTCAAAGTAATACCCAAAAATAATGCCCATTTCGTCTTCGCTGGTGAGGCCAAAGCTGACGCTCTTGGCGGTCGTGTTGTTGTACGTAATTTCGGACGTAAGCCCCTCCCCCGCTCTCAGGTCAATAGGTGTTTTGAACGTGATGATGTCGGGGTGTTCCCAGTTGGTGGAGGTGTAAACAATTTCGCCGTTGCGGGTGCCGCCTTTGATTTTGATCACAAACTTCTCACCAGCCTTGTGCATATGCGAGGTCAGCGTCAGGATTTTCCGGGCTTTGCCAAACAGAAAATCTTTGCTTATGGTGACGCGGTTATTGGCTGGAATAGTCAGGCTGGTATTACCCAGATCGAGCGTCTGCACCACCTGCGTTACCCGCGCTTTGGGAACGGTGTAGAGATTGAACTGCGCTTCGCCTTTCGTCACAGCATTGCTCCGATTTACGTAATGCGAGTTTAGATCGAGCGAGGCACCAGCGGGCAGCAGCAGGGCCATGCCTTCAGGAAACGTATAATCCTGATACTGCGCCTGCGCCCCGGCAAAGTAAACGTGGTTCGACATGCTCAGGGCGGTGGCAAAGTTCAGCGAATTGTCGGGGTTACGCAGGTCGCGGATGTCGTTCAGACCCGGCAGCAGGGATTTGTTCCGAAAATCATACGCCACAAAATGGTGACTACCGCTGCGCATCTTGATCTCGTAGCGGTTCACGTACATATCCTGCGTATTGCCAATGGTCTTGCGGGTGAACAGTTCCCGCTCAAATTTCGGCTGGATATCGAACAGCGGCACACTCATCTGAACGCCCGCGCCGGGGGCGGGTACGGGCAGGGGTTCATAAACGGCAACGGTGGTGGTTTTATCATCCAGCAGTTTAGCATCTACTACGCTACCCGTCTGGGGTGCGCCCGCTTCGATCCAGCGACGCACAAACTCGATTTGCCCATTGGGGAGTTGGGCGTTGCCCAGCGGCATGGGGTTTCCATATTGCTTGTTGCTGTGGTGACCGGCGTCGGTATAAAGCTTGTGATACAGCAGGCTCTCCAGCGAGGCAAAGGCTTTTACGCGCTTCAGCCCATCGGTTTTAGCTGCGCTGTTTTTGGGATTAACACCCACCAGATTCTGGTACGACACGGCGGGCGTCAGCACCAGCCCGTGCTGCGCAAAAGAAGGATCGCGGTCTGACGCGTGACAGCCCGATGTGGCACAGGACGGCGTCAGGATTTTTTCCTGCATCAACCCGAATGATGAGAGTTGGCCCGGCGATGGGGTCGTATCATCGGTGGCTGTTTTCTGGCAAGCGGTCAGGTTCAGCAGGGCAATGGCTGCACCCACACTCAGGGTTAGGCGTATAGACGTCAGCGCGTTCATTGTCGGATAGTAAGTGTCGTTTCTCTCACAAAGAAACGACGAATTTCCCGGGAATAATACGACCGCATCTCCCTGATGTTCAGGCCCGTTCTTCCCAGACCTGCGCTACGTTCACGATTACCTCCACGGCGCGTTGCATATCCTGCACTGACACCCACTCCTGCCGGGAATGAAAGGCGTGTTCGCCCGCAAAAATATTCGGGCAGGGCAGACCCATGAACGACAGCCGCGAGCCATCCGTACCGCCCCGGATACTCCGCCGATGAGCCGACAGTCCCGCCCGCCGGATGGCTTCGAGGGCGTTC
>JBBRUB010000431.1:0-4322 GCA_038248175.1 Cytophagales bacterium
AGGCGGTAAACAGTATGTGGTTATTGCCTGTGGAGGGACCAAACTTGGCACAAAGTCCGGCAATCAATACGTAGCGTTCGCGTTGCCCTGACCGGAAAGTGATAAGTTTGCCTAACAATCGCTAACCCATACACATGCACTTCCGCTCAACTGCATTTCTTCTCCTCATTGGCACGGCAACACTGGCTCAGCCGTTGCGGTTACTCCCCAAAAATCCGCATTATTTCGAGTATGACGGTCGGCAGACGCTCCTGATTGGGTCGGGTGAACACTACGGAGCAGTTGTGAATCAGGATTTCGATTACCGGACGTACCTCGCCACGCTGGCTGCCGACGGACTGAACAACACCCGGCTCTTTACCGGCGCCTACGTTGAAAAACCGGGCGACTTTGGCATCCAGAAAAATACGCTTGCCCCCCGCGAAAACCGGCTGCTACTGCCCTGGGCGCGGAGCGAACAGCCCGGCTATTCCCTCGGCGGCAACCGCTTCGACCTCGACCGCTGGGATGAAACGTATTTTGAGCGCTTGCGCAGCTTTATGGCGCGGGCGCAGGAATTGGGCATCATTGTGGAGGTTACGCTGTTTTCGTCATACTACGGCACGGGATGGCCGCACAGCCCGTTCAATTCCGTCAACAATGTCAATCAGACCGACAACATTGAGCAAAAGCAGGCCAACACGCTTAACAACGGCAACCTGCTGACGTTTCAGGAGCGGTACGTGCGCAGGCTGGTACGCGAGTTGGGCAACTTTCAGAACCTGTATTACGAAATCCAGAACGAGCCCTGGGCCGACCAGAAAGACACGGTCCTGACCCGCAACGAATACCATACCGGCACCAACGGCAAACAGGACTGGCGGGCCGCGCTCGAACTTACCAGCGAAGCATCGCTGGAATGGCAACGGCGAGTGGCGTCGTGGATCGTGGACGAAGAACGCAACCGGCTGCAAAAGCACCTCATCTCGCAGAACATCGGAAATTTCCGCTACCCTATTCTCGATCTTGACCCCAACGTCTCGATTTACACGTTTCACTACGCCCTGCCCGAAGCCGTGCAGGATAATTACGCGCTGAACCGGGTTATTGGCTTCAATGAAACAGGCTTTGCCGGGCAGGCCGATCAGACGTACCGGCGGCAGGCATGGCGGTTTATCATGGCGGGGGGCGGCCTGTTTAATCACCTCGACTATTCCTTTGCCGTGGGGGCTGAAAATGGGCAGGATACTACATATCGAAAAGGTTCTACGCCCGGTGGTGGCAGTCCGGCCCTGCGCAAACAGTTTGGGGTACTCAAACGCTATGTTGAGCGGCTCGATCTGGCCCAGCTCGTGCCGGATGAGTCGTTCGTGCGGGCATCGCCGGGGGCCGTTACGCAGACGCTCCGCAATGGCAAAAGCGGCTGGATTGTTTACGCCGAGCCGTTATCCAAAAAATCCTTCCTGCTCCGGGTCAATCTGCCCGCCGGCGACTACCATACCGAGTGGACCGACGCCGAGACGGGCGAAATTCTCAAGAGTGGCTCCGCCGAACCGAACGGATTGCTTGCCCCCCCGCCCGTTATGCGCGACATGGTGCTGCGGATTATCAAATTCTAAAGCTGCGCATTTACATGCTCTGCGTTCACATGCTCCGCAGCAGTTTAGCCATCTGGTCGGCTACGAACTGGTTGCCCACTTCGTTGAGGTGAACCCGGTCGGAAGTCAGAACCCCCCGGTCTTTGTTGTCAGTATTGACTTTCAGGTTATGGGCCAGAAACTCCTTGCGCAAGTCAACAACGGGTAAGTTGTATTTGGCGGCCAGATTGCGGATGAGTTGACTATACAGATTAAGATCGCCGTCCTGCTGATTGCTGAAATCGGTTTTCTCGCCAATGGTAGCGGGCGTCACCAGTACCACGCGGGCGTTGGCAGCCTGGAGTTTTTTGACGACCGCTTCGTAAAACTTCACGAACTTATCAGGATCAGTGCCGGTGCCAGACGTGTTTTTGTGCCAGACGTCATTTACCCCTACCCAAATCATCACCACATCGGGCTTTTTGGCGAGTACGTCATCATCCATGCGCAGGTAGAGATCGTAGATTTTATTGCCGCTAACGCCCGCACCCATCAACTCGAATTTGTCGGCGAGCAGCATTTTCTGGAGCAGGGTAATGTAGCCACCTGGCTGTACGCCTGCCTGCGTGATGGAATCGCCAAAGAAAACTACGCGGGTGGGTTTGGCGGTGGTAAGGGCCAGCAACACGGCGGCCAGCAGAAAAAGCAGGGCAGTTTTGATCGTTGTCATACTCGTAAAAGCAGTTGAGCGGTTGTTGATACCCGTTACGAAATAATCAGATTCAGGGCCAGAACGCCCAGCAGACCAATGATGGAAACCAGCGATTCCATGACCGTCCAGGTTCGCAGGGTATCGCCAATACTGAGGTTGAAATACTCTTTGTACAGCCAAAATCCGGCATCGTTCACGTGCGACAGCATCAAACTACCCGCGCCAATAGCCAGCACCATCAACTCCGGGCTAACCGTTTGTGCCTGAATCAGCGGCAGGATAATACCAACCGTAGTTAGTCCCGCAATCGTGGCCGAGCCAACGCACACCCGAATCATGGCGGCCATGCCCCAACCCAGTACCAACGGCGAGATATTGACCCCTGCCAGCTGCGCCCCAATGTACAGGCTCGTACCGGAATCGTTGAAAATCTGCTTCAGCGCACCTGCCCCCGCAATGACCAGCAAGATGGGCGAGGCCGCTTTGATGGCTTCTTCAATATCTTTCATCACCATCTTCATGGTCTGCCCCTCCCCCGCCGAATTTTTGCGCAGCCCCAGCGCGTAAATAGCTACCAGCACCGACACCAGCATTCCGACGTAGGGTTCGGCCAGAAACGTAAATACCGGGCGCAGGGCCGACCCTTCGGGCAGTAGTCCTTTGAGCGGGCCGAACACGGTAAGCATGACTACCGGCAGCAGGGCCACAAAAAAGCTGATGCCCACGCCGGGCAAATCGGCAATGGGGGCTTCGCGCAGGTTAAACAGTTTAGGATCGGGCCTGGGGTTGTACTTACCCAGCGTTTTACCAAAAATCGGCCCGGCCACGATGATGGCGGGCGTTGCCACGATTATTCCGTATAACAGCGTTTTACCAATGTCGGCGTTGAGCTGTCCGGCAATGGCGGCTGGCGACGGGTGCGGGGGCAGATATCCGTGCGCCACCGACAACGCCGATAACATCGGGATGGCTATCGTCAGCATAGGCAGACCCGACGAGGCCGCAAGGGTGAAAATCAGGGGTACGACGATGATAAACCCGGCATTATAAAACAGCGGAATCCCGATAATGAAGCCCGCCAGTGCTACGCCCCACCGGATGTTTTTGATGCCAAACCAGCTAATCAGAACATTGGTAATCTGGCGGGCGGCCCCACTTTCGGCCACAATACGCCCCAGCATGGCCCCAAAACCGATAATCAGGACCAGATCGCCCAGCGTACCGCCAATGCCGGTCTGAATGGCCCTGCCCACCGCCGTTACGCCCATACCCGACGCCAGACCGATGCCAATAGAGACGAGAATGAACGAGATAAAAGCGTCTAACTTGACATAGACAATCAAAAAAATCAGGGTCAGAATCCCGGCAACGGTGAGCAGTATAGGCATACGGTAGGGTGGGTTTACCCTTCCAAAGCGTAGCGACTCAGTTTTTCTACTTCGAGAGCCAGCGGCTGGGCGCAATTGAACGGGACAACGTGCAGGCGGGTGCTGGCGTCGTAGCCAAAGACCGACAGCGGTTTCTGAAACGTTTCGTTGGCCGGATAGATCAGGAATAAATCGGTGGCTGCGTATTTTTTACCGTAGGCATACAACTGGTACAAATCGCTTTGATCAATGCCGTAGCTGCCTGCTACGTTTAGGCCATTGAGCTGCTTCCATTTGGTATCCAGCACCAGCGTTCGGTCAGCCTGCCGGATAAGAATATCGGGGCGGAGCCGGAACTTGGGGCTACCTACGTGTTCATCCACCAAATGCGCCGACGATTCCTGCACCGATACAACTCCCCCATCCGGCCAGTACCGCTGGATACCGTGCGCCACAAACTCCTCGAAAACCCGCTCCATCGGAAACAGCAGCGACTGTCCTGCCACGCTCCCCGCCCGAATACCCGGCAGCTGCCGGTTCAGCAACGCTGCGGACCAGCGCAGGGCCGGTTCATAGCGGGCAAACAACCGGCTCACGCGCCGGGTAGCGGCCTCGTCGGCAGCTATGGATTCGGATACGGGGACGTCGGCCAGTGCCATAAGTACCCGCTGTATCCGCTGTTGATTC
>JBBRUB010000432.1:0-4319 GCA_038248175.1 Cytophagales bacterium
AACGAGCCAAAAAAGAAGATTAAGTGAATTGCATTTCAAATTTGAATTCAAGCTTGTATAGGAAGAACAAACTCCCAACAAAAACGTAAAGCTATGAGACAAGTTTCGTTAACATGTAGGTCACTATCCATGAGCCGTCTTGCCTGTGGTGTATTATTTTCTACTGCAATGATTCTCGGATGTTCGAGAACAGATCAGTTACCGGCCCCATCTGCTAGTCATGCTAACCAGACTGATTCAGAAGGGGTAATCTCTCAGATTGAGAAGGAGTCGAACATTACCCTTTTCAAGAAGGATATTACTTTCAGGGACGTGTCGGGCAAAAATGTAGTAGTCATTCGATTTGCCTCTGATGAGAAGCAAGAGTTGGATAATTATCTAAACAATCTCGACATAAAGGTTACGCCCGTGTATTCGAAAGCTACTTCCCCAAAAATCGAGGTTTCTAAAGTTTTAGAGGGTAGTGGTCGCAAGGTTGAAATGAAGTCCCAAGATAAGCTCGGAGTCATAAGTGAGACGATGTCGGTTTCTTTGGAGAAGAATGCAAAAGGGTTCAGAATGGACGTTCTCTCAAAAGAAATAAACGAATCTACGAGCAAAAACGCCCGGAAAGCAGACTTCATACCCAACTACAACTATTATTATTCTGCTACTCACGTCACTCCTTCTACTTGGCCTGAGATACTACGTATGTATGTGCATTATTACCCGAATCCATGGCCAAGTGGTACAACTGAATCTGGAAATGGTTGCGCTAGGATAAACTACACTATTGATTATAAATGGAGATGGTACAGTAGCTGGGAAAGGCAAATCTTCGGTGGCTTTCCTGAAGACATATACCAACAGTCATGCGATGCGAACATTCTCGCGCCAGCACCTAGTACTTCGGTTCGAGATTTCAATATTGATGGACCTCGGCAAGTGGGGGTAAATGTTCGTTTTTATTACGGTGGCAGTTACAGTGTGGAATACATCAACAACTGACACGACATCTGATTGAGAATCAAAGAAGACAGGCTAGCTAAACCTGTCTTTTTTGATTCTCAATCAGATGTCGTGTAAAATACAATTAGTTTTATACTCGCCTTCCCGTCCAAAATCATTCGCCAAAGCCGATCTGTTAGGTAAAGTTGGGTCTGCGTCTGTGCATCTTGCACCAGCAAATCGCTACCAGGCAATAGCAACGCCAAACCCGTGTTAGGACTCACGTTGGCGACAACTGATTGAAAATAGCCGCCGAGCTCGAACGTATAGTTGTTCGTTAGAGGGTTGCGAGGTATGATTTGCGCCCGAATAAAACTGCCCGGCGTCCGGTCGAACGGGCCAACAAGTGGCACTATGAACGGAAAGCCGCCGAGGGCCGAAACGCCCGTTCCGGTTACGGGAAGCCGACGCAGTTGGTTTTGTTCGGTTACTTCTGCCAGAGCCAGCAAGCCGGGGTTGGTAAACCGCGTGTCAGTCGGTATCGTTGGCGTAATGACCAGATCGGCCCGGTTGATGGCCACCCGTCCCCCCGGCGACAGATTTTTCAGTGATGGAAAGCTTAGTTTGGTAACGACCCCCGTGGCGGGCTGACTGTACGTGAACCCGCCCGTAGCGGCTGCCGGTAATGGAACGCCCTTTTGCAAACGAGCCAGTGCCGTTCCGCTCCGGTCGGCAATGATCTGGTTAAATCGCTTGCCGTTGAGCAGTAAAAACTGCGTCCGGCGTGTGGTTTCGCCCTGCACATGGTAATATAATGCTACGTAGGAGCCAAAAACGGTGTTGTTCGAGATAACACCGGACTGGAACCCCAGGACAGCCGCCCGTGCCGTAGCATCAGACGTTAGGAGCAGACCCGACCGGAACTGCGCCTGAAAAGCTGCGTTACTGGCCACCTTACCCGCGTCCGTATTGGCAATGGCCAATAGCTGCCGGCCATAGGCGTCGGGCAGTACGAAGCTCGCGGGTACCGAATCGCGGGCGGTGGGCCGGGGCCGAATGGTTCGCCGGGCCAACGGCGTCGCTTCAGAACCCACCACGCTGCTGATATCGTACGATTGCGCCTGCCGCAGACTGTCGGTTAGGCGGAACACCTGAATCTCCTGCCGCAGTGTGGTGTCGCCGTACCAGGCTCCGTTCAGGTCCAGCACTAAACGGGTTGAGTCATAAATAATCCGGGCCGGAACCGTAGCTATTTTCGTCAGCGAGTCCGTCACAACAAAATCGGTAGCAAAGCGGGTTTGCACGAATGCCTTCGCCCGTATGTCGCCAAAGACCGGATCGGTGTAGCGGCCCACCAGCAGTGTACTCTGGTCATTGCTGCGCACCGAATCCAGCAGGATTGTTTCGCGGGTAATGGTTAATGTATCAGTGTACAAAATGCCCACCGGCGTAGTGGGCGACAAACCAATTTCTTTGGGTTCTTCACAGGCCAGAACGCCCGCTACGACACCAGCGAGTAGCGCGAGCCTACCCAGCCAGTTGCGTATAGAGGTTGTAATAGCGTTCGGCAACATCTTCATCTTCGGCAGCATCAAATTTGTGTTCGGAGAAATCGGTTAAAATGGCATTCAGGCTTTCGCTCGTTTCTTCTTCGGCCCGCACCACGGCATCGGCATACGTAGAACCGAGCCGGATAAAGCCCTCAAAGTCGGCAGACTTCAACTCGGCCAGCATGGCTTCGTCGATGTCCATCATGCGGGCCTTCTCGATCAGGTCGCCATCAAACCGGTGGTCGAACCCGTTGTTATAAACCGTAAAAACCGACTTGGTGTCTTTGAACATCGGGTCGTTCTTGTAGGTCGTTTTGAGATACAGCGGAATCAGGGCGGTCATCCAGTCGTTGCAGTGTACAATATCCGGGGCCCAGCCGAGTTTCTTCACCGTTTCCAGCACGCCTTTGCAGAAGAAGATGGCGCGCTCGTCGTTGTCGTCGTAGAAACGGTTTTCCTTGTCATGGAAAACGTACTTCCGCTGAAAATAGTCTTCATTGTCGATGAAATAGACCTGCAGCTTGGCCGTCGGAATAGATGCTACCTTGATGATCAGGGGCTTTTCTTCGTCGCCAACGGCAATGTTGATGCCCGATAGCCGTACCACCTCGTGCAGCCGGTTTTTACGTTCGTTAATCAGCCCGAAGCGCGGCACCAGAATGCGGATTTCCATACCTTTTTCCTGCATGACCTGCGGCAGTTTGCGGACAAAATCGGCCACGTCGGACGTTTTCAGGAAGGGGTTGATTTCACTGGCTACGTAAAGAATGCGTAATTTGCTCATAGGTAACGGGAAGCGTGTGATGTCTGAGAATCAAAAAACTTGCAAAATTATACAATTTTTTCCCGTATTTCAATCATTCTCCGTCAAAAAAGATGCTTTTGTTTACATCCGTCTCTGCCCTTCGTCAGCACCTTAACACGCTCGATCCCGCCCAAACCGTTGCCCTCGTACCCACCATGGGCGCGCTGCACGACGGCCACATAGCCCTCATTAATCAGGCGCGGCAGGAGAACGACGTAGTGGTGTGCAGCATCTTTGTGAACCCCGTTCAGTTCAACAACCCCGACGACCTGGCCCGCTACCCGCGCACCCTCGACGTCGATCAGGCCATGCTCGAACCGGCGGGATGCGACGTAATCTTCGCGCCCGCTGCCGACGAGATGTATCCCGAACCGCCCATGCTGACGCTGCACTTCGGCGAACTCGAAACGGTAATGGAAGGAGCCATGCGACCGGGGCATTTCAACGGTGTGGGTATTGTGGTGGCCAAGCTGTTCAACATCGTACAGCCGCACCGGGCGTATTTTGGTCAGAAAGATTTGCAGCAGGTGGCCGTCGTGCGCCGGTTACTCCGCGACCTGAGTTTCCCCGTCGAGCTGATCCGGTTTCCCACCGTGCGCGAACCCGACGGCCTGGCCCTGTCGTCGCGCAACCGCAACCTCACACCCACCGAACGGCAACAGGCACCCGCCCTGTACGAGGCCCTGAAAATGGCGCAGAATATGTTACGCGAGGGCCAGTCCGTAGCCCAGGCCAAAGCCGCCGTAACGGCTCTTTTCGCTGACCGGCCCGGCTTCCGGCTCGAATACATCGAAGTCGCTAACGCCGACACGCTCCAGCCCGTTACCGAAGTGCTGGCACCGGGCCAAACCGCCCTCTGCATTGCCGCCCACCTCGGCCACGTCCGCCTGATCGACAATCTGGTATTTTGATAAAAAGGGGATGGTCTGTACCTGAATCCATCATGTACACGAAATGCACACGACAGGAGAATCAAGTGCATTTTTATTGTATATTTGTACATGATATCGTTTCAGCCTGAACACCCTTTCAACAAC
>JBBRUB010000433.1:0-4317 GCA_038248175.1 Cytophagales bacterium
ACCACAAACGTACCGGACGCGGTGCTGTAGCGCGAAGCCGATACGTGGTAGGTTGCCTCCTCAAAATCGCGCCGTTTGTCCTTCCTGACGCTGGCCAGCAACCGCGGTGTTACCCGCAGCGACACCCGACTATTGGTGGCGAAAATGATGGAGTCGCGCTCGTCAAAGACAAGGGTCTTCTGGTTGGGTAGCTGGTCTTTCCGGCTCTGACTCAACTGCCGCAGCAAGTCCGCGTCGAACTGGTGCCGGATGAGCAGATCGCCCGCGGTGCTGGCCCGCCGGTCAAGTCGCCGGAAGAAATCCTGCGAGATGTAGTACCAGCAAAAGGCGTAGATGCTCACGAACGTCAGTAGCAAAATACTGGCTACCAGCCCCGTAAAACGCAGCGTCAGGCGGTTGCGGATAGTCATTCCTCTCTGAACATATACCCCATGCCAAACTGCGTATGGATGAGTTTGGCGGGAAAATCGCGGTCAATTTTCTTGCGCAGGTAGTTGATATATACCTCCACTACGTTGGTGCCGGTGTCGAAGTTGATGTCCCAGACGTGTTCGGCAATGGTGGGTTTGGAGAGGGTGCGGCCCTGATTGCGCATCAGAAATTCGAGCAGCGCAAACTCGCGGGCAGTGAGGTCGATGGGTTGACCGTCGCGCATGACGCTCTTGTTGTCGAGGTTCATCTCCACGCCCCCGTAGCGCAGCATCTGGGCCGTCATGGACACCTGCGTACCGCGTTTGGTGAGTGACCGCACCCGCGCCAGGAGTTCGGCAAACTGAAACGGCTTGGTCAGAAACTGGTCGGCCCCGGCGTCGAATCCCATGATTTTGTCGTCGGTTTCGCCCAGGGCCGTCAGCATCAGAATGGGCGTGGTGAGTCCCTCGGCGCGGAGCTGGCGGCAGAGTTCGTAGCCGTTCAGACCGGGCAAAATCAAATCGGTGACGATAGCCGCGTAGTTGTTTTTCAGAGCCAGCCGCTTGGCAATCAGCCCATCGTAGGCAATATCGACCTCAAACTGACTTTCTTCGAGACCCTGCTGAATGGCCTGGAGCGTTTTCGGCTCGTCTTCAACGACTAATAGTTTCATGGGGGAAAGATACACTATTACGCTACTGGTACCAGCGCGTCGCTCATGCGCTGGAGCAGCAACTCCACGTCTTTTTGCCGGGCCACGCGGTAGCGGGCGGCTGTTACGCCCGCGCCCACTTTAAGGGTGTAGGCCCAGTTGGGCATCTGCTTAAACATATCTTCGTCGGTGGTGTCGTCGCCGATGCTGATGATGAAATCGAAGGGCGTCTGCTCGTAAATGCGCAGGGCTACGGTGCCTTTGCTGTGCTGGGCGGGCTTTACCTCCACCACTTTGTTGCCCTGAATAACGGCCAGCGGCACGGCTGATTCGGCCCGGCGCAGTTGGTTGGCCAGGTCAATGGCGTTGGTTTCGATGTCGTCGGCGTTGGCGTCGGCCATGCGGTAGTGCCAAGCTACGGCGGTTTCTTTCTCCTCCAGGACCGATCCAGGGAATCGGGCCACAAACTGGCTGATGATAGCCCGCACCGGATCTACCCACTCGTTTCCTGACAAATCGAGCCGCTCCCAGTCCTCGCCGGGGTTTTTCATGAACGCGCCGTGTTCGGCCACTAACCGGATGTGAATACCCGCAAAGGTTTCCTCCAGAAACGACCGGCTGCGCCCGCTGATGATAACCAGATCGCTGCCCTCGGCCAGGTGGCGCAGGGCCGCAAGCAGGTCGGCGGTGGGTTTGGCGTCGGCGGGGTTATTCACAATAGGGGCCAGCGTACCGTCAAAATCAAAGAGCAGCAGCCGGTGTTGAGCGTCGGCAAAGGCGCTGATAAAAGACGGGACGGGCAAATCAGTTTCGATGTCGGGCTGGTTGGTCATGGTTTCTGAGAATGCGGTTAAAAAATCGTTGCTCCAGCGAAACACGTTGTGGTTCTGGAGGTGCTGACGCATGTACTTCATGCGCTGTTCCTGTAGCTCTGGTGGCATTTCCAACGCTTTTTTGATGGCGTTGGCCACTTCCTGCGTATCGGTCGGGTTAATAATCAGGGCGTCGGTCAGCTCAAGGGCAGCCCCGGCCAGTTCGCTCAGGATCAGCACCCCGTGTTCGTCCTGTCTGCTGGCCACAAACTCCTTGGCTACGAGGTTCATACCATCCCGAACGGGCGTAATCAGGGCTACGTCGCAGCCGGTGTAGAGGGCCACGAGTTCGGTAAAGTTGAGCGAGGTGTACGAGTAGATGATCGGTCGCCAGCCGATGGTGCCGTACAGGCCGTTGATGCGCCCAACGGTCTCTTCAATATCGCGTTTGAGTTCCTGATACTGCGGAATCTGGTCGCGCGAGGGAACCACGGTAATGACGAACGTGACCTTGTCGTGCCAGTCGGGGTGTTGTTCCAGAAAGCGTTCGTAGCCCTGCAACCGGTACGGAATGCCTTTGGTATAGTCGAGCCGATCGACCGAAAAAATGAGCTTGTGCTGCCTGAGCAGTTCGGCGTTTCGTTCGCGGGTAATCTGGACGTCGGTCGAGGTCGCGCTGTTGCTGAACTTGGTGAAGTCGATGCTGATCGGGAAATCGCGCACGGTAACGGACCGGTCGGGAAGGACGATGCGCTGCTCAATAACGGGCAGGCTCAGCACCTCGGTTACGCTCTGCAAAAAGTGCTGCACGTAGTCGAGCGTGTGGAAGCCCACGACATCGGCACCGAGCAGCCCCCGCAGCAATAGCTGACGCCAGGTACGGGGCAACAACTTGACGATCTCGAAGGTGGGAAACGGGATGTGAAAAAAGTAGCCGATGGTGGCGTCAGGATGCGACTGCCGGACCTGTTCGGGCAGCAGCATGAGCTGAAAGTCGTGAATCCAGATCAGGTCGCCGGGTTGAATCAACTTGTTCAGTTCTTCCAGAAAGCGGGTGTTAGCCTGCTGGTAATGGGCAAAATCGGCTTCGCGAAACTGGGCATACGTCGGAAAATAATGAAACAGCGGCCAAATCAGATCATTACTGAAGCCTTCGTAAAATCCGGCGTGTACGTCGTCGTCCATGAACACGGGATGGGCCACAAACGAGTCGTTTTCCAGCGTGGACGGGTCAATTCCGTTCAGCGACGAGTCGGCATGGCCCACCCAGTGAATTTTGGACCGGGTACCATCGCCGTTGCTACCCATCTGCTCGGCCATCGACAGCACTGCCGATACCAGACCGCCGGAGTTCTGCACGATCTCGGTACCGGCGTCGGACTGCTGAATCCTGAACGGCAACCGGTACGAAACGATGATGAGTCGATTGAAAGAATGGTTGGTAGTAGTCATCTCATTAGTTAGCGTTAGTACGGAAGGATGCATAAGTGGCAAGAAACCAAACCGGTATTGGCATCTGCTTAACACGATATTATAAACTCCTTAGAGCGGGGGAGGGTTATATGCTCTAAGCAGTTTCTAAGCGTGGTGCAAGCCGGGTCTTATACGCTGAAGCCAATTTGCAACGTGGATATTTTCCCTCAATCCATTTCAACAACCCATTTTTATGCTCGACAACCTGAAAAACGCCGATATACACAACAACCTGCGCTGGTACAAAGACGCCGTCATATACGAACTCCACATCAAAGCCTTCCGCGACAGCAACAGCGACGGTATTGGTGATTTTGAAGGACTTCTTGAAAAGCTGGATTACCTCCAGGAACTCGGCGTAACGGCCATCTGGCTGCTCCCCTTCTATCCCTCGCCCCTGCGCGACGATGGCTATGATATTGCCGACTACTACACTATCAATCCATCGTACGGCAATATCGAGCAACTTAAAACTCTGCTCACAGAAGCCCACAAACGCGACCTGAAAGTCATTACCGAGCTGGTCATCAATCACTCGTCCGATCAGCATCCGTGGTTTCAGCGTGCCCGCCGTGCGCCCAAAGGATCACCCGAACGCGAATATTACGTCTGGACCAACGACCCGACGCAGTGGAAAGACGTTCGGATTATTTTTCAGGATTTCGAGACCTCCAACTGGACCTGGGACCACGTGGCGCAGCAGTACTACTGGCACCGCTTTTTCTATCATCAGCCCGACCTCAATTTTGACAGTGAACTGGTGCAGGGCGAGATTTTCAAACTCATCGACTACTGGTCCGATCTGGGCGTTGACGGGTTCCGGCTCGATGCCATTCCATACCTGTTCGAGCGCGAAGGCACCAACGGCGAGAACCTGCCCGAAACCCACGCCTTCCTGAAAAAAATCCGGGCGCACGTGGATAAACACTACCCCGGCACCACGCTGCTGGCCGAGGCCAATATGTGGCC
>JBBRUB010000434.1:0-4315 GCA_038248175.1 Cytophagales bacterium
AAACCCTGCACGAGTGCCTGACCACGGTGGCGCAGTTGATGTCGCCGATTGCGCCGTTTTATGCCGACTGGCTCTACCGGAACCTTCAGCCTAACGAAACGTCGGTACACCTGACAGATTTCCCGATGGGTGACGATGACCTGATTGACGCTGATCTGGAACGGTCAATGGAACTGGCGCAGCAGGTGTCGTCGCTAGTGCATTCGCTTCGGAAAGCGCATAAGTTGAAGGTTCGTCAGCCGTTGAGCCGGGTGCTGATTCCGGTCAGGAACGCCGATACGCGCCGACAGATTGAACACGTGGCCCCACTGATTATGGCGGAAGTGAATGTAAAAGCGGTGGCGTTTGTCGATGATGCCAGTGGCCTACTGACAAAGCGGGTAAAGCCCAACTTCAAAGCCCTCGGCCCCCGGTTTGGCAAGCAGATGAAAGACGTAGCAGCCGCCATTACGGCCATGACGCCCGATCAGCTCAGCGATCTGGAGCAGATGGGTACGTTGGAAATAACGCCATATACCCTGAATCTGACCGATGTTGAAATTGTAACCGAAGACATTCCGGGCTGGGTGGTGGCGTCGGAAGGCAGCCTGACCGTCGCGCTCGACGTAACCGTTACCGACGAACTGCGCCGGGAGGGCATTGCCCGCGACCTGGTGAACCGCATTCAGAACCTGCGCAAAGACCGGGGGTTTGCCGTTACGGACAAGATAAGTATCCGGTTGGAGCGGAACGACGATATGCTGGCCGAAGCAGTTGAAAGCAACCGGAGTTACATTCAGCAGGAAGTACAGGCCGTTTCGCTCGATCTGGTTACGGGTCTGAACGGAAGCGCCACCGAAATAGAGATGGACGAGTTTATACTTCGACTTACTGTTGCGGTGGTATAGAAAGGGAGGAGGGGGACTGAGGGGATAATACGTTGCCGGTTAGTTTGAACCAAGACTAACCGGCAAAGCCGTGTTTTGCGTTACCCGCGCCAGTGACCAGATGAGTCGGACCACCGCTCCGCCGTCGGTAGCGTTGCTGATCTGAAATTCACCCCCGCTGGCCCGCATGAGGTCACGTACCAGTTGCAGGCCCAGGCCCGTGCTATGCTGACCGAAGGGCGTCTCGCGGATAGTTTGGGCAAAGCCCGGCCCGGCGTCGGTAATGAGCAAATGCACCTGCCCCGCCCGAACGTGAACCGCCACGCTGATTTCGGCCCCAACGGGCGAAAATTTAATGGCATTGTGCAGAATATTCCGAATTACGATGGCGGTCTGCTGTTCGTCGGCCCGGACTGCGGGTTGATGGCTGGGCGTTTGGTAGCGAATGAGCAGGTGTTTTTCGCTCAATAAGCCGTCGAGTTGCATCAGGGTATCGCTCAGTACGTCCATGAGTAGTAAATCAACCGGGTGGCTCAACAGGCCATTTTGCTGCATTAATGACCAGTACAGCAGGTTATTGGTCAGGGTGAACAACTGGTCAGCGTTGCGGGCCAGTTGCGTGATTTGCGGTTGCCATTCACCAGTCGGTACGGTGGCAAACCGGAGCTGGTCGAGTTGTTGTTTCAGGCGGGTTGCGGGTGCCCGAAGGTCGTGGCCAATAATGGAAAAGAGCCGGTCTTTTTCGGCGTTGAGCTGGTTGACCTGCGCGGCTTTCTGCTCGATTTCTTTGTTTTTCTGCTGAAGTAGCCGCTGTGCTTTCCGGATTTGAATCAAGAAAAAAACGGCTCCGGCCATCAGGAGTAATAATCCACCAATAACGGTCCAGAAAAGTAGCTGGCGTTGTTGCTGAATCTGAAAATCTTGTTCGCGCTGCGCTGCCCGCAGATGTGCTACGGTTAGCCGTTGCCGGAGGTGTTGCAGGCTATCCTGGTCGCGCTGCCGGTCAAGACGGGCCTGAAGCCGGGCAATAGTCAGTTGACTGGTGGTTGTGTTCAGGCTGTCTTTTAGGTGTGTATACTGCCGGAGTGCTTTGTAAGTTGACCGGTAGTCGCTTAACTCTTTGTTTATCTGAATTTCTACATCGAGGGCTTCCAGCAACAGCCGGGGGCGTTTGCTCTGACGGGCATACTTAACGGCAAGCTGAACCGACTGCAGGGCCGCTTTAGCGTTGTTTCGATTTAGGTAAGCCTGACTGTACTCACTCCAGCACGCAGACAGTGCCGAAGTCACCCGTTGCTGCTCGGCCAGGTGTCTGGCTTCATACAACACTGGCCAGACATCGTTCGGCAAATTGGCTAATCGCAGATCCTGCGCGTAGTCCAATAATTCGCTGAGCAAATAATCACGGCTGTCCGGCATTCGGCGCAGCAGGGCTATAGACCGGCGTCGGTTAGTAAGCACGCGGCTATAGTTTTTTCGCTGACGTTCAGCATTGGCGCGTGTGCTGTAGCCCCGCACGTTGTATTCATCGTTTGCCATGCGCTGGCCAATGGCGAGTATCTGGTTGGCGCAGGCAATATGGCCCGCCGTATTTTTTTGAAACTGATAAAGCACCGCCAGTAGCGACAGGTTAGCCACTTCGGTATCGGGATCGTTTTCTGAGCGAATCTGCGTTAGGTTGTCGATGGTTTGCTGGTTGGCCGCTGGGTAATCGCCCTGATCGGTAAGCACCACGGCGAGGGCGTACTTAGCCTTCCGAAGCAGGGGTTCGCTGGCCGTTGTCTCACACAGTCGAATGGCCGTTTGGTAGGCCCGGACACTGGCCGGAAACTCCGACCGGTACCGATATACCCGACCGAGGCTGTAATACAGGTACGCATGTTGCACGGTGGCGTTAATCTGTCGGGCCAGTGCCATACTTTGCCTGATGGTTTGTAACGCCCGGTCACCCTGCCCGTTGTTGCCTAATTGCACAGCCCGGTCGGCCAGTAACCGTACCTGTGCGGTGTCGGCAGTAACCTGGCTCAGCTTGTCCTGCACCGTTGCCGACGACTGCGCCAGACTAACGGAAAGCGACAGAAGCAGAGCAAGTGAACAAACGGTGACACAGAGCGGGTTCATAGCGGGAAGTTAACCGATTTTCAGGCTATTTGCCGAACTTGTTGAATAAATGGTATATCGGTAGTTCATTTGGGAATGATCCATAAAATGTAATCTAAATCGACTGTTTGTCTAATTATGGAATCGGTAACGCTTGTCAAAAACTATGCCCGTTGTAAATCTATTGATTCACTGGGTCAAACGATGTGATGTTCTAACCTGCTGTTATTTTTTACTAATTCTATCTTTTCTTTTGATTATCAGGTAGTTATGTTTTTATTTCATGGTTGGTAGTTGGTGTAACCAATAAAATAAAGTGTTGGCACAGTTTTCGTAAAGAACCAGCCGGACGAGTAACAATCCGGCTGTATATGAGACACATCTTCTCTTTCCAAAAATCACGAAATGCAATTTCGCCCGCAGAAACGTTCGTTTCTGCCAAACGCTCATTGGCTGTTCTTTGTGGGCTGTTCATGCTATTGAGCATGGGCCAGTTAGTACAAGCGCAGGTATCAGGCACGGTCTTCCGCGACTTCAACGCCAACGGCACCAAAGACGGCCCCAATGAACCCGGCGTTTCCAGCCTGACGGTTACGGCCTACTACAACGCCACGTCGAGCAGCGTAGTCAGCACCACTACGGGCGCGTACAGCTTTGCAGCCGCCACGATTCCATCGGGAACAAGAGTCAGGCTGGAGTTTACGGGTATTCCCACTGGCGACTTCAGCGGTCCCTTTGCAGCGGCAGCGGCTGGCAACGGCACGTCGGTGCAGTTTGTTACGGCGGGCGCGGCCGGCTCCAACACGATCAATTTTGGGGTAAACTATCCAACCGATTATTGCCAGGCGAATCCACTGGTTGTTTTGCCATGCTTCGTTAACGGGGCCGCTACCACCACCGGTGTAACGAACCAGAATACAATTGTACGTTTCCCTTACTCGGCTAATTCCAGTTCCTCAGGGTCATTGAGTACGTATTTGTCCCAATCTGGAAAGACAGGCAGTGTGTATGGCACAGCTTATAAACAAGATACGCGCAAACTGTATCTATCAGCTTTTATGAAACGGCACACGGGCTTGCTGGACAATGATAATAATGGCTTAGGCGACTTGGGAGCCATTTATGAACTCGACGCAGCGACCACCGTCGTCACCCTGTTTACGACCGTAACAAACGCAGGTACCGTTGCCAACGATGCCGCACGGGGACTTACTGGACTCACTTCACCTTCACGCGATGCAACCGCCTTCGGATTGGTTGGTAAGGCTGGCTTAGGCGACCTGGACATCAGCGACGACGGTAAGTATCTCTATACTATTAACCTCAACACGCGGGAACTAATCCGCATT
>JBBRUB010000435.1:0-4314 GCA_038248175.1 Cytophagales bacterium
GGGCATCCGGGTGGGTATTCTGACCATTGCCGAAAAGTGGGAGAAAAGATTGGACAGCGTCGCGTTTTTTCTGACCGAGCCATATCTGCATGCCAAATACCCCTACCTGACCACTACCGATAACCTCTACATCAACGGAGCCGTTTGCCCCACCGATGAACTGACTGAACGGGTGCAGCACCTCGCACCCGGCGAAGGGTTAGTGTCGCCAGCGGGTTTACTCTATGCCCTGCGCACCAACCGGGTCATTACCGACGCAGCCCAGCTGAACAACCACGTTCAGAGGGTCAGCACATTTGCCGAAGCCGTACCCACCATGCGCCACCTCTGGAGCCTGATTGCGGCCAACGGCAACCAAATCCGGGCCGACTTTGACCTGCTAACGGCGGGCCGGCAGTCGCAGCCCATTACCGATCCATTCACGCAGTGCTACGCGCCCGAAAACGTCTTCATTGAACCGGGTGCTACGCTGAAAGCCACTATTTTGAACGCAGCCGACGGGCCAATTTACATCGGCAAAAACGCCATTATAAGTGAAGGAAGTGTGATAATCGGGCCGTTTGGACTGGGCGAAGGGGCTATGGTGCATTACCAGAGCCGGATGCGCAGCAACACCAGCATCGGACCGTATTGCAAAGCTGGGGGCGAGATTGCCAACTCCATCATGTTTGCCAATAGTGCCAAAGGCCACGAAGGCTACCTCGGCGATTCGGTGGTGGGCGAGTGGTGTAACCTCGGCGCGGGTACCAACACCTCGAACCTCAAAAACGACTACGCAAACGTGAAACTGCACAACTACAGCACTGGCGAACTGGTTAATACGGGACGAAAATTCTGCGGGCTGATGATGGGCGATTTCACCAAAGCCGGTATCGGTACGCTGTTTAATACGGGCACGGTGGTGGGCGTAAACGTCAACGTCTATGGCGGAGGCATTCAGCCCAAGTATATCCCGTCTTTTTCGTGGGGCGGAACCATCGACGGTTTTGTACCTTATCGTATTGATAAAGCGTTGCAGGTAGCGAAGGAGGCCTTTTCGCGCCGAAATAAAGCGTTCGACGCCGTAGAAGAAGCCATTTTGCGTGCCGTGTACGAACATAGTCAGTCAGCCTAAATCAATGGACGAACTACTCCACTATTTTCCGAATCTGACTCCGCAGCAGCAGGAGCAGTTTGCTGCCCTCGACGGGCTGTACCGCCACTGGAACGCGCAGATCAACGTCATTTCAAGGCAGGACATCGACGCCCTGTACGAGAAGCACGTACTGCACTCGCTGAGCATCGCCAAAATCATAGACTTCAAGATCGGCACCGAAATTCTGGATGTGGGTACGGGTGGCGGTTTTCCGGGCATTCCGCTCGCTATTCTGTACCCAATGGTTGACTTTCACCTGGTCGATGGCATTGGCAAGAAGATAAAGGTCGTTCAGGAAGTGGCCAATGCGCTGGGACTGAGCAACGTGAAAGCCGAACAAACCCGTGTAGAGCAGATCAATACTACCTATGATTTTGTAATTAGCCGGGCCGTTACGCGCCTGAAGCCGTTTCTGGGCTGGGTGCGCTACAAGATTCATAAAAAGGGCAACAACGACCGCCCCAACGGGGTTCTATACCTGAAAGGGGGCGACCTCGGCGAAGAACTATCCGAAATCACTGACCGCTACCGCATTTATGACCTGTCCGACTACTTTGCCGAACCATTCTTTGAGACGAAGAAAGTAATTTACATACCTAAAAAATGACCGATCAGCCATCACTATGAACGAAAAATTCAGTTCCAGCAGCTTCAAAGACCCCATCCGGCGCGATGAGGTCGAGTTTACCGACAAAGGCGTCACCTTCCGGGCCAAGAAGCTCATTGGTGGTACCGACAACTTCGTGTTCTACTCCGACATATCGGGCGTTGAGATCGACAATGGCCTGTTCTTCGCCACGGTACGCGTTATTCCCCGCGCCCGCCCGCAGATTGTCCTCGACAATTTTACGAAGGGCGACGCCCGGCGCATCAAAGAACTGATTCTGCAAAACGTACCCCACTACGGTACTGACCCCATTACCGGGCCGGGCCGAATGTAAATGGCACTTTTTTTGGGGTGAATTCTTGCGTTGTGTTGCACTACGCGCTACTTTTGCACCACAATAACCAACAACACTCCCGAATAGCTCAGTTGGTTAGAGCATCTGACTGTTAATCAGAGGGTCGCTGGTTCGAGCCCAGCTTCGGGAGCAAAAAGCCCTAAATCACATGATTTAGGGCTTTTTTGTGTTACGATGGGCTTTGTTGCATGGGTCTTAAACGATAGAAAAGCCGGGTAGGCCAGGCGTAGAATTGCCCACTTAAAGATTCAAATAGCTGATACGATTTACTTATGGCGTCTTGAATAGGTAGCTTAGTGAGTTGATTTGGGGTCAAAACTGGCTTCTCAAGAGTCATGCAACAAAGCCACTCCGGTGTAATACTGTGAAATGGTTTGTGACATCGGCGGAGGTACGTTGTAACGATAGTACAAGATACGTGGCCTAATGTAAAAAACCAGTGGTATTGTGCTGGTTAGTGCGTTTTGGTAGTTATTTATACGGTAGGTATGCTACAACGGTACTATACAATCGTAAAGGCAAGAGGAAAACTTTCTATTTCTTTGTCCTGTTATCGAGGACATTCCAAGCGATTTCAGCACGCTTTTTAAGGGTTTATGCCAGGTCGGGCCGAATTTCAGACATTAGCGAATAAGCGGTTAGACGAAGCGAAAACGTTGCATGGCGCGGGCCATTACGAAGCGGCTTTTTACTTAGCCGGGTACGCGGTTGAATATGGGTTGAAAGCGGCTATTTGTAAGACGTTGCAGGTTGACATATTCAATATGCCGAAGGACCTGCACACTGGGTTCAAAACGCATAGGTTAGATCATTTGACTGTGTTGTCGGGTCTATCGACCAAATTAGAAATTGACATAGTACTTGATTCATCGTTACTGATAACAGCCAGTCCGTTTTTAACTCCGCCTTTAGGTTTTGAGAACTGGCAGTCTTGGAGCGAACAGGTACGCTACAATACAACACCTTGCCCTGAACAGGTATCACAGGAGTTTATCAATAACGTAGGTTATTTCATATCATGGCTAAAGAATCACTGGTAAACGGCTTACAGACTTTGTTTCACCACCTGGAGGAGGATGGTAGGCCCATTGAGCGGGCGGCACTTCTACCGGCTTACGAAGGTATGGTAGAGGGTTTATTTCTCTTGGTACTTAGTCTGCCCGGTACAGAATTCCACTTTGAGAAAGTGAAGTACATAGTCAATATGTTGCATCAGTATGTACCAAGTGACCAACGGCGGGGCATTACCGGGGTTCAGGTATTTAACTCGGTAGAGGAGTTTGATGAGTTCGTACAGTTTGGCTATTTGGCTGATAGTGAAGAAGAGTTACAGATGCGTCGGTCCCGCTATAAACCTGAATTAATCCCAATTGCTGCCTAACCTATCTTTTTCAGTGCCAAACCCCGCTTTTACAGGCGGGGTTTTTGTTTGTCGGGATAGTGGTCCGTTCAGAAACTACCGGATAACCACCACGTTTTTCTGATTGCCCTTTTTGGTTCGGGCGGTTTTGGCGCGTACAAACGTCAGGCGGTCGTCGTCAATGTCTTTCCAGCGTAAACGGCAAATGTCCTTTACGTTCATACCATTGCAAAGGCACGAAAATAACCAAAAATCGTTAGCGGGGGGGCCGGGGTCGGTTGGTACTTCGCAGCTTTTTTCTGGTTCAGTAATCTCGGCATACTGCAACTTGTCCTGAAATGAGCGCAGGAAGTTAGACGCCGTTTCGTAGGTGCTTGCCGTTGAAATACACTCCTGTGGACACCTTAGCCGTAGTTGCCCCGGAACGGCCCATCAGCTACATTTGTTTATTGAGTTGCCAATTCTGTATCCTCTCCTGACCATGACCGTCCCCCGCCATCTTTCTTCCAAGCCCATAAACCCGGTAGCACCAGCCCGTAAGTCCTGGTCTGTTGCCGACGTATTGGCTGCCGGTGGACCCCAAAAATTTGTCCCAAGCGGGGGCATCGACCCCAGGCAGGTTCGGTTGTCGGGCGTAGTGCGGGTAAGCCGCACCGAGACCGATGCGCTACAGGCTCAGCTCCGGGACATGAACCTATAAACCCTACGTATCATTTATGATTAATTTCCGGGAGAAAGCCAATTTTATCTGGTCCGTGGCCGATTTGCTGCGGGGCGATTACAAACAGGCTGAGTATGGCAAAATCATTTTGCCGCTAACGGTGCTCCGGCGGCTCGATGGCCTGCTCGAACCCACC
>JBBRUB010000436.1:0-4309 GCA_038248175.1 Cytophagales bacterium
GTGTTCGAGAAAGCGGTCGGTGCCATCGGTCGAGCGGTCGTCCATGACCAGTATCTCGAAGGTTGGGTAGTCCTGTTCGTTCAGCAGCGGCAGTAGTTCGGTAAGGTTTTTGAGTTCATTACGGGCGCAAACCACCACCGTAACGGGTGCCAACGCGGACGCGGGGTTGGCATCGGGCAGGCGGAGGAAGGCCGTGCGCGAAAAAACGAACAGGATATAAACAAGCTGAATACCCAGCACAAGCAGCCAGGCCAGCAGGAAGGCAGTAATCACAAACGGGAACGGTTGGACGATACGGTATTGGTTTTCAAGCCGCAAAGGTACGGGTTGCTTAACTTTGTGCATGACTTTTTCGCTTACCGCCCACGATTCGGGGTCGAAGGCCCGCACGGGTACGCTGACCACCGACCACGGGCCGATACAAACGCCCATTTTTATGCCCGTCGGCACGGCAGGAACGGTGAAGGCCGTACACCAGCGCGAACTCGAAACCGACGTCAACGCCGAAATTATTCTCGGCAATACCTACCACCTTTACCTGCGCCCCGGCCTCGACGTACTGCAGCAGGTGGGCGGACTGCACGGCTTCAACGGCTGGAAACGACCCATCCTGACCGATTCAGGTGGCTATCAGGTCTATTCGCTCTCCAACACCCGCAAGATTAAGGAAGAAGGCGTTACGTTCATGTCGCACATCGACGGCTCGAAACACGTCTTCACGCCCGAAGGCGTCATGGACATTCAGCGCACCATCGGAGCCGACATCATCATGGCCTTCGACGAGTGCACGCCCTTCCCCTGCGAATACGATTACGCCCGGAAGTCGATGGAGATGACCCACCGGTGGCTCGACCGCTGCATTACCCAATTTGACAGCACTGAGGCACACTACGGCTACCGGCAAACGCTGTTCCCCATTGTGCAGGGCAGCACGTATCCCGATTTGCGCCGACAGTCTGCCGAAGTCATTGCCAGCAAGGCCCGCGAAGGCAACGCCATTGGTGGCCTGGCCGTGGGCGAACCCGCCGAAGAAATGTACGCCATGCTTGAGCTGGTGAACGAGATTTTGCCCGCCGACAAACCCCGCTACCTGATGGGCGTGGGTACGCCCGCCAATATCCTCGAAGCCATTGCACGGGGCGTGGACATGTTCGACTGCGTAATGCCAACCCGCAACGCCCGGCATGGGTTTCTGTTCACAACGCAGGGTATTATCAACATCAAAAACCAGAAGTGGAGCCGTGATTTCAGCCCCATCGACGCTAACCTCGGCGGCTATGCCAGCACGTTTTACAGCAAAGCCTACCTGCGCCACCTCTTCAAAGCCGACGAACTACTGAGCGGTCAGATTGCCAGTTTGCAAAACCTGACGCTCTATCTCTGGCTGGTTCGGCAGGCGCGGGCGCACATCGAAGCGGGTGATTTTACATCCTGGAAAAACAAGCAGGTTGTTAAGCTGATGCAACGATTGTAGGTAACTTTTCTACAAAACAGATACATTTGGGCAATGCTTCCGTCAAAAGCGCAATCACCGTAACCTGCTCATTGTGACGCTGCCCACGCGACCGTTCAGCCCGGATTTCTCGTTCAATGCCCTGTTAAGGCGGGTTTGGCCCCGGCGTCGGCAGGTGGGCTGGGTTGTTGCGCTGTTTACGGGTTTGGGCGTGGTCGTGTCGTTGCTGTTGCCGTTCGAGTACGAAGCCGATGCGCAGCTTATGCCCGAAATGAACGGCGGCTCCGGCGATGTGTTTCGGCGGCTGGCGTCAATGGCAAACCTGTCGGGTATCGACCTGTCCGAAACCGAAGGTATGGACGCCGTCCGACCCGATCTGTACCCCAGCATTCTGCAAAGCAAACCCTTCCGGCTGTATCTGATTGGGCAGACCGTATCAACTACTTCGGGCCTAACCACCATTGGCGACCTCCTGCTGCCCACCGATACCTGGCAAACGAAGCTGACGAAATTCGTTGGATGGGGAAAGGCCGCCCCGCAACCGGCCAACGCGCAGCCCGGCACCCCCCAGCCGCTCAGCATTCGACAGAAAAATCTGCTCGACGCCATTGGTAAGCGCGTAACGGCCCGGTTTGACACCCGTTCCGGCATTATCGCTATCTCCGCCCGCATGCCCGACGCACTGAGTGCCGCCACGGTAGCGCAGATGACGATGGATTACCTAACGCGCTACGTAACCAACTACCGCACCGGTAAAGCCCGGCAGGATTTGAATTTCTATACCCAACGTCTAACCGAAGCGAAAAGACGCTATCAGGCCGCACAACGGGCGTTGTTTGACCATAATGACCAGCATAAAAACCTGATTTTGCAAACCGCCACCATAGAACGGCAGCGACTTGGCGACGAGTTAAGCATTGCGCAGTCGGTTTATGCCGAACTGGCCCGGCAGCACGAGCAGGCCCGCCTGAAAGTGCAGCAGCAGACGCCCGTTTTTACCATACTGGAATCGCCCACGGTCCCGCCCGAACGCAGCTCGCCAAAACGAACGCTTGTTGTGGGAATATTTGCGCTGGTTGGAGTCGCGCTGGTCATGATTTGGGCCATACTGTGCCAAACCAACTGGTTTCAACGCTGGCAAACGCTCACCGGTATTTCGCAATGATTGACCAACTGCTGACCAACGTAAAACAGATTGCCGTCATTGGGCTGGGGTACGCGGGATTGCCGCTGTTGCTCACACCCGACCGACGAATTCTGCTCGATTTGAACGTGATGTACCAGCCATCAGACATGGCCGGGTTTGATGGCTGGCGGCTATGAACATAAGCATCGTAGGTAGTCGGGCTGTGGAATCGCTGGAAGGGCATCTGGCCGATTCGTTCCGGTTTCTGAGGCATCATGACACAACGATTACCGACCCAACCCCCAGCTGGCCCGGTTCATCGAAACTCTACTACTGGCTGGCCCGTTTCTCTGACCCTTACGACCGGCTGATTGCAGAGAAACTGGCGAAGCAAATTGCCCGGCAGCAGCCGGACTTCGTACTGGTTGTTTATCGGCATTTGCACCCGTTACTGGCCACGCGGATAAAGCAGTACCTGCCCGGCGTTCCTGTTGCGCAGCTTAACCCCGACGCGCTCACCAACCTCGAAAAGCAGCAGATTATTGCGGCTGATTTCGATTTTTATTTCTCGAAAGAGCCATATCTCGTTGATGTGCTGCGCCACAAAGCCGGGCTGAACGCGCATTACCTGCCCGAAGGATTTAACCCGCGCATACACCGAAAGTCCCCGGTCGATAAAGCCACTGCTGAGCAGCAAACAAACGTCGATGTACTGCTATACGGCAGTCTATATCCGTACCGAACCCGGCTGATTGAACATAAGAATGGCTTGGGGTTTAACCTCCACCTGCGTAATGGTTACGGCAGGCAAGTTGAGCAATTGCTCATAAATGGGTAGTAGTTCCATGCTCAAGTTTAATCGAAAAACACCCCTCCACATAATTTGACAGACAACCGATAATACCAAGGGTCTTTCAGTATTTTTTAAAAATAAAAGTGTCAGTCTAAAAAGTAAGACGCTTTACCACAAAGGAAAAACGCCCGGCTTTATCCTTGCGCCGTTCTGATAATCAGTGCATTTTGGTTTTTCAGACATTGTATCAGCCATTCCCACTTACAGCTTTCAACGTGGGAATGGCTGGCCATCAGGAGAAACTTACTGATTGACATCTGCACCGGAGGCCCGGCCGTTAGCCGGGTATTTTTTAGCGAATAACGGTTCGCCACTATTACCCCAAAAAAGGCCGTATCTGGGTGATTGACATCAGATGTGTGGATAGAGACTTTGGGGAATCAAAAAGAGGATGACTCAATGGTAATAACGGGCTTTTTCAGGCTTTATCCACTACCAGCGCAATGCCAACTACTACTCCTTTATCCATGAACCGATTCCGCCATTCCGTCTCCGGTGCGTTGCTAACCGGGTTGTGCTTCCTCCTCCACCCAGCTCAGGGTCAGCTTGCTACGCCTACGTTTGATCCGCAACCCGGCAGTCGGATCATTCTGCTGGGCAATACATTTGCTGATCGGATGCGTCATTACGGCTACGTTGAAACTTTGTTGCAACAGCAATTTCCGGGTCGGCAGCTTACGGTGCGTAACATGGGATGGAGTGCTGATGAGGTGGGTTTGCAACCCCGCCCCCTTAATTTTCCAGGCTTCGGCGATAAGACAACCCGACTCACAACGGGCAGTAAGGAAATAGCTTTTCAGGGATTCACGCACGGAAATGAAGGAACGGTAATGCCTGTGGCCTTGAACATGGCTGGTTTGAATCAGGATTTGTACGA
>JBBRUB010000437.1:0-4301 GCA_038248175.1 Cytophagales bacterium
AAAAGGGTAGCTTCTCTTGGCTAATCCCGCGATGCGGGCGAAGCCAACTCCGTAGCAAAGACCGCGACGGCCGCCCGGCAAACGCCCTCTTGGGTGTTGCAATGTACCGCACCGATTTCTATGGATTAAGCAAGTGCCAGGGTATAATTTTTGTCATATTTTTCACCCCGCCAAACTACTGCACAAACCCGGTGAATGAGCTTGTTGCGAACCGCATTTAAGACCAACCGCATCGGCGGACCGATGGTGTGCTTGCCCTCGCCGAGTTTGCGTAAGTAGTAGTCCTGAAGATCGCCCGCGACGGCGGCCCGGCTTCAGCTGAATGGCCGACATAGTACGGCACGGGCCGCCCCGCCATGTGGATCAACGATTTTAGCCGTTTTCGGTCGGACGGCCGATGCCGCTTGATGACTCACCCTGGTTTTGCCGGCAGCGGCCGACCGTCCGGATACTTGTTCCTGAATGATACCGCACAGGCGGCCCTGTCAAAGGGGGCAACCCCGGCATGGCAATCGGACGGACGAAGCCGCCAACTTTTTAGGATCGTTGATGGTCTGCATTTGTTGCGGGGCCGCCCATGCGGTGGCCACAAGCAGTTCGGTCGCGATCACAGGCCCGATACCTGGTACGGAGATCATCAAATCGAACAATTCTTTCAGCCGAGCGTCGGCTTCGATGACGGGGCCACCCGTGCGGTTCTTTGATGGCTAACTCAACCGCTTTTTGTTCTTCTTTGAGGGCGATGAGTGATTTTTTGACCGCATCGGCGGACCGATTGCCTTTGAGGGTTTTTGGAGCGACTTGCCGATGAACGTTTCTTGCTCGGCTACCGGAACGGCCAACAGATTATACCGCACCGGCGGACCGGCCTGATTGAGCCGATGGCGGGTGGTACTGAGAAAGGCCAATTTCTGAATAACCTCGCGTGGGGGCTGCCAAAGACGCCGTTGCTGCTCGGCCTGCCCGAAGAAGCCCGTATTTCGCTCGGTCAGCAAGTACCGTTTCCGGCGCGGCTGGGTCGGGCAAACGAATACGCACTACTGGTAAAAAGTATTCTGGAGAACCCAATGCTCAACGGCGAAGTCATCCGACTCGACGGGGCCATACGGATGGGGCCGAAATAGGTTTTTTGGGACACAGAGTTACGCAGAGAAGCCCGGAGTTACACAGAGAGTAAGTAAAACTCTGAGTAACTCCGGGCTTCTCTGCCGGTCCGCCGGTGCGGTAATAGTTCCCTGTTAAGTTTAGAAGCTGGCCGACAGGTTCAGGAAGTAGTACCCGCCGTTGAAGCCAAACTGCGTGGCGTTGCGGCTATAGACAAACCGTCCGAACGATGAGTTGTCCAGCACCGCAGTACCAAAACGTGATGGCGTTGGCTGGAGTGCTTTGCTCAGTTTATCGGGATACACGTTCAGGATATTATTGGCACCAAGTGTAGCCGTCACGTTTTTCAGCACCCGGTACGATACGCTCAGGTCAGTAACGGTTTTGGGGTTAAAAAACTCATCGAGCAGCGGGTTGGCCGGGTCATAGGTCTGCACTTCGCCAAAGCGCGTAAACCGCAGTACCGCCCCAAACTTGCCTACCCGGTAATTACCCGTCAGCGAGATTTTGCTTCTGGGCTGGGCCAGCGTAAGCCGCGCACTGTCCTGCCGGTTAAACAGGAAATTACCAAACGTAACGTCGTTGGGCAGGTTAGCAGGTCGTTTGATGGCCCCTATTACGCTGGTTTCGTTGAAGTTGGCTGCCAGCGTTATATCCAGCGAGCCGGTACTTAAGCGGGGGCTGGTGGCAATAACTACGTCGAGACCACGGGTGCGCGTGTTCACGGCGTTGGAGAAAAACTGAGCCGCGTTTACTTCCTGCTGTCCGGCAGCGTTCAGGATATTGGCCACAATCAGCCCCGCACCCGCTGTTCCGCGCGTGAACTGGTTGCTGTAAATAATCCGGTTCGTGATGTTAATCTGATAGGCATCAACCGTAACGCTGATGTTGTTGCTGGGTCTTGACGTAAAGCCAATGCTGTAATTGACCGATTTTTCTGCCGCAAGGGATGGTACACCAAAAGCCTGAGCAATGGGGCTGTCGTTGCGGAACGTACCTGTCTGGCGCGGCTCCAGCCCCTGACCCGTTGAAACGAATACAGTACTGATGGCACTGAACTGCCGCTGGTGCAGGCTGGGTGCACGGAAGCCGTTACTGATGGCACCGCGCAGCGAGAACGCATCGGCAAATTTGTAGCGGGCAGCCAGTTTAGCGGCAAAGTTTCCGCCAAAATCGCTATAGTATTCGTACCGACCCGCCGTATTCACAAGCAACCGGCTTGTCAGGTCGCTTTCGATATCGATATACCCGGCATACACGTTCCGGTTGGCGTTAACGGCGTTGGCAGGCTGATAACCCGGAAACACCTGCACCCCGCCCGACCGGCCCGACGCGGGGGCGAAGTTGCGGTAGGACGCTTCTTCGCCCGCCTTGATTTTATAGATGTCCCGGCGGTACTCGGCTCCTGCTGCTACGTTGAACGACTTCAGACCCATCTGCGACCCAAAATCCTTGGCTACACCGGCATTGAAGGTGTTCTGATAGAAACTAAGCCTACCGGCATAAAACGAGGTCTGGGCGTTGGCCCCCTCCGCAAACTGCGAGGCATTGTTGGAGTTAGCTACGTCGAAGCGAAACGAGTTGCCGCCATACACATTGCTGATATCCCAGCGGTAGCCGTTCGTCTCACCGTTGATTCCCGCCAGCAGCGACTGGTCATTGATCGTGGACTGGATGCGGGGCAGAAATCCATTTGGATATACAGCCGAGATAACCTGCGAGGTCTGGAACGGATACCGGTAAAAGCCAGCCGCGTCGCCCTTGCGGTAATTGATACCCCCCGTAGCGTAGAACGACGTTTTGGCCGATATGGGCAGACGCGTATTCAGAAACCCACCGATGTTATCGACCTTCGAGTTGCCGATCTGCATGTTGTTCGAGAGATCGAAGTTATTGGCCTGAATACGTGTCTGATCCTGGTTGTATAGCCCCTGCCGACGGGCAATGTAGGCGGCATCGGTTTCAGCCACGCCACCTACCGTAGCACGCCCTACGTTCCAGTTCACATACACCGGACCGTTGTAATCGCCAGTACGATTGGTAGGACCCCGGTGCCGATACTCGCCCGTCAGGCTCAGAAACCCACCCTTTTTCCCTACTTTAATGCCGTGATTAATACCAATCTGCGCCACCTGCCCGTCGCCTTTATATTGCTGACCAAGCTGTGCAAGTGCGGTAGTACCAATACGCTCTTTCAGTTGCAGGTTAATAACACCCGCAATGGCGTCGGAGCCATATTGCGATGCGGCCCCGTCGCGCAGCACTTCAATGCGCTCAACAGCCACCGCTGGAATGGCGTTGAGGTCGGTACCTACCGAACCCCGGCCAATGGTGCCGTTGATATTGATCAGAGCCTGATTGTGCCGACGTTTACCATTCAGCAGCACCAGCACCTGATCAGGACCAAGACCGCGAATAGTGGCCGGGTCGATGTGGTCCGTGCCGTCGGCAACGGTCTGCCGCGACGAGTTGAACGAAGGAGCTACGAAGTTGAGCTGCTGCGTGATATCAATCTGCCCGGTAGCGACTAAATCGCGCGATTGAATGACATCAATCGGGGCAACGGTTTCGGTACTGGTCCGCACCTGCGTAGAGCGCGACCCAATTACAACCACTTCACCCAGACTGGATGCTCCTTCCTGCAACGATACATTTACCAGTGCCGTTTCGCCCGCCCGTACCGTAATGGGAGCGGTTTGCGTTTGATAGCCCACAAAGCTGACCCGCAGGCTGTACGTACCCGGACTCAGCGACAGGCTATAGTCGCCGTTGGCGTCGGTGGTGGCACCGATGCTGGTGTTGGCAACCACGATGGTAGCACCGGGGATGGCGGCCCTCGAGGTGGCATCGCTAACACGACCCCGAACTCCCTGCGCCAGCACGACAGTTATCGTCAGTAACCATAAACCGGCAGATAAAAACCAGCGATTTGATTTGTAATGTGTTTTCATAAAATAGTTATTTTTTTTATCGGCAAAAATAGTACAAAAAGAAGTTATATAGCTTTTTTGCCGAATTATAATTTGATTTATCCAAGAATAACCATAGAAAATGAATCAACAAAAAAAGCGACCTGTATTAGTACAGGCCGCTGTGATAACACGTCAGAAAAGTCTTACTGAGCCGAGATCAGCTCAATGTCGAACCGAAGGGGCGCGTAGGGCGGAATACTACCCCGGCCAGCGGCACCGTAGCCT
>JBBRUB010000438.1:0-4295 GCA_038248175.1 Cytophagales bacterium
AATTGCATCAACGCCATTGGCCGATGTGTCTGTACCGCCACCGTGCGCTTACCTGAGCAAAGCTGATACCGTAGAAGCATCAAAAACTGATTTTGACCGCATTCGCAAACCGGCTACGCTTAGTGCGCCTAAAGCCATCAAACATAAATTTCCGGGCGATACCGCCGAACAGGATGCACTGGAGTATGAGGTAGAGATAGATGGCAAAAAGAAGAAATTGATTATGCCTAAAAACGCGCCACCCGGTAGTAGAAAAGCATTGCCCACTGCCCAGCAGGCCGCCGATGCGATGGGTGCCGTGCCAGGCCCGCAATTAGATAAAATGGATCAGGTTGAGATAAGCCCCAACCCAAATCCTGAAGACGCTTACTGGGCAAAGGAATATAACGATCCTAACTTCGTGTCGGGCGCAACCGGAGGTACATCGGGCGTTACGTTCTATCCTGCAGATAGCTGGAGCCAGGAGTCCACCGACAGCACCATGATTCATGAAGGCGGACACGCCTATTCGCAAGGTCTCTGGGAAGATGACAAAAAGAAAAAAGCGTGGGAGCAGGCCATCGCCGACGATGGTCAGTCGCCATCAACGTATTCAGATAACGCATCGACCGAAGATTTTTCGGAATCGCTCGTTATGTATTCGCTAAGCAAAGGTACTGATTGTGAGGCAACGGCGAAGAAACTCTACCCGAATCGCTACGCCGTACTGGATGATTTGTTTGGCGTAAAGCCAGCTACGCTACCAGTAAACGTGACGCCACCAGTACTAACAAAACCGTCTTCCACAACCAAAATGCCCGCTACTCCGTCAGTCCCTGAGCCAGGTTTTTTTGAAGGTGTTCTCAACTTTATCAAGTCTATCTTTGGCTGGTGATGCCGATTTGTTAACCGAGACGAACAATGCCTGATTAGCTACTTTTCGTATATGCAGTGGAATAACCTCGTCTTCGCCGGTGTAGTATCGCTTTTTATGGGGAGCGCGGCAGAGACGTGCGGACCGCATCAACCAAAACGACCATATAAAATGGAATCATTTGCATCACATCCAGGCACCATCAGATCGTTCGATGGCGACACGAAGGAAATCCGCATCGCTAAAGCCGAGGAGGTGCCAATAAAACACAGGTTCGTTTACCTCGATCGGGATGACCATGAAGTTGAGGCCACCGATACAAATGCCGTTGAGCGTATTCCAATCGTTGAGGTGCGCATGACCCCCACCGACGGCAAGGGAAACATTGTGCCGAGGAAACAGGCGAAGAAAATGGAGATTATAGAATACGGCCCCGACCACCGGTTTCTTCGCAGTACCCTGATGTTTAGAAACAAATAGCTTATTCACCCAATAAACCCCACACCAGTATGGAAAAGACAGGAAGCCGCCAGCTCGCGCTGCTCGAATGCCAGAAAGCTGGCCCCGGCACCGTAGGAGCCATCATTGCTAAGATTCTGACCATGCCCGGCATCTCGCTGACGGTCAAATACGAAATTGCCAGTGGCGATATTGGCGCGTTTTACGCCCGCCCGCAGATCGGTGCTATTCTGCAAAGCCCCTGGACCGATGCCAATATGCGTGAAATGTCCATGCGCGAAACGCATTTTTACCGCACCCAGCCCGGTATGGCCGGTTTTTTGGGTCAACTCCTCGGCGAAGATGGTCGGTTTGAAGCCCTCAAAGCCGCCCGGAATACGCTGTTTTAGAGATAGAAAAACGGCTCTTACCCTGTTGCCAAACCCACTATACCATGCCCGACGATTATTACATCCTGCCCATCCGCTGCGATTTGCTCATTCAGGGGGGCGCGGCCCGGCAACCCGGCAATCAGCGGCAGCTTTATGGTTCGCTCGAGGCCTCAATTCATGAACACGTGTACCTGCTCGTCACCACGCCTTTCAAAACGGTGCGTTTCGATACGGCCTATGGCTGCGAGGTCTGGGATGGTGATTTTTCGTCGGGCAACGAGTCGAACGATACGCGCTGGACCGATCAGATTCAGAACTCGGTGCTGCGGGCCATCCGGGCCTACGAACCCCGGCTCGAACGCATTGAGGTACTCGTTGAACTCGACCGCGACGGGGCCTCCGACGCCCATAAACGGCTCGTGGTGACGGTAACTGCCGAAATCAAAAAATCAAACCACCGCGCCTTCCGCTTCCAGCGCATTATCCTCATTGCCCCGTTTGCCGCAAGAAAATAATGACCAACCTGACCTCCCTTGATTTCTCGCGCGAAGAAGTGCGTAAACGGATGAAAGAACACGCGGCTGCTATCTGGCAACTGCGGGTGCGCGATGTTGAAGCGTCTGACCCGCTCGTGGGGCTGCTCATGGACGCCTGCGCGTTCGAGTTTGAGAATACCTCCCGTGCCATCGAAGCCACCCGCACCCGTATTCTGGACCGGCTGGCCAGTACGCTCTGCCCCGACGTCATTGACCTGCCCCGCCCCGCCCACGCCATTTTCCACGCCCGCCCCGACGATGCCCTGCTCGACCTGCCCCAGACGGCGCAGTTTTTTCACCGGCAACTCGGCAAAGCGGGCGACGAACGCACCACCGACCTGTTTTTTTCGCCCGTGGTGCAATCCCGGCTTGTCAACGCCGACGTGCGCTATTTACTCAGCGAACAGGGGTTATTTGCGTTGCGTGGCCGCGATCGGGTCCGGCTCGAACGCGCCCAGCAACCGCTCGTACCTTCTGATTATCAATCAATCTGGCTGGGTATTGAAGCCAGTACTGAACTGAAGTCATTAGCCTGGCTACCGGTGTATTTTGGGTGGGAAAACGAATCGGAAACGGCTAAATCGGGTCATTACCGCAAAATACAGGACACTACCCGTGCCCGCTGGTTTCTGAATGGGCAGGAATTACCGGTAGAGGCCGGGTTTCGGCCCGGCTGGCCCGTTGACGACCCGCTGGCGCAGGAGCTGGATGGCCTGCACCAGTTAGAACAGTCGGTGCTGGGCGAGTACAACCACTGCTTCGTAACCCTCGGCAACGTACCCAACCGCGACGTGTGGTCCTACGAACTGCGGCCCTATCCCGATACCTACGCCTTCTCGGAGCAGCAGCGGCAGCGGTATTTTGCCGACGACCTGCTCTGGCTTGAACTACGGCTGGGGCGCGACATGGCCCCGTCGGCCATTGAGAACATCGACATCCGGTTCAACTGCTTTCCGGTCATGAACCGGCACCTCAACGAGATTGTCCACCGGCTTCAGCAAACGCTCAACGTTTATGCGCTGCGCTCTGCCGAGGAATTTTTGTTTATTCGTCAAGTGTATGATGCTGAGGGAAATACGCCCTACAAACAGTCGCCCCTGCGTAACCCCGATGAACTGACCGACAACTCATTTATGTGGCGACCGCACGGCGTGGGGCGGTTTGACCGGCGCAATGCCCGCGAGATTATTCAGTACGTACAGCAAATGCTCCGCGATGAGAGCAAGGCGTTTTCGGCCCTCGGTTCCGGCATGTTTTCGCAGGTGATCGATAGTCTGGACAAGAACGTGGAAGAACTGAGTCAGCGGATTCTGGACAATCCCGACGACAGTTTTCAGGTGGGTTTCCCGTATATTTTTGTCCGGCCCCGCCAGAAAGATATCAACCTGTTTATCGAGTTCTGGAGTACGCACGGGGCTGCTGGTAACGGCATTGTGGCCGGCACGCGCCTGAATCAGTACGAAGGGCATGGCCGGTATTTCATGCACGACGAGAAAGAGGGGCTGTATCTACTGACAACCACCGTGGGCGGGGGCGACAAACCCACCGCATCGGACAAGGAGCGGCAACTCCGGCGCGATCTGCTCACCCGCAGCCGCCTGGTCACCGCCGAAGACATTAAGGCCGAGTGCCGCGCGTATTTCCCGGCCCGGCTCGGTACCGATGTGGAGGTGGACGTAAAAAAGGGTTTTGCCGAAGGACTGCTCGAAGGCGCGGGTTACGTGCGCTGCATCGACGTAACGATACGGCCTATGGGGCGCACCGACGTAAGCGATATTGAGATGGCTGCCGAAGCCGAACGCTGCCGCCGTCACCTCGAAGCCAAATCGGCCATGAACCTGCCTTACCGCGTCCGGCTGACGCCCAACCGCCGATGACCTTAAAGGAGTGCGCTCTGGAAATTAACCACGGACACAACAATTCGCCGCTGGGGCGGTCGTGAATCGACCGTCCAACTCAACTCAACTTTCCTGCTGGAGTGTCCGTGATGTCGATGCGTTTTGGTTCGTTTGTGATGATCGCTGCGACGGTGTTGCCGCCAAAATTGGCATGGGCCCAGGAAACCAATGGCTCTGA
>JBBRUB010000439.1:0-4295 GCA_038248175.1 Cytophagales bacterium
AAGTCGACCGGGTGCTGCCCGCTATAGACGCCATTCTAAATAGCTTTCCTAACGCCTTGATTTCGGTTGACACGTTCCGGGCGTCGGTAGCGCGGCAGGCAGTCGAAGCCGGGGCGTGTGTGATCAACGACATATCGGGCGGTACGCTGGATGATGCTATGTTCAGCACCGTAGCCAGCTTATACCGGGCCGGGCTGTCCGTGCCATATGTGCTGATGCACCTGCGCGGAGCGCCCCGGACTATGCAGACCATGACGACTTACAGGGATCTGGTACCGGACGTGATTGACGAGCTGGCTATTCAGGTGGCTACGTTGCGGGCCCTGGGCGTAGCTGACGTCATTCTGGACCCCGGTTTTGGCTTTGCGAAGACAGTTGAACAAAATTTTTTACTGCTCAATAAACTGCCTGCGTTTGGGCTGTTCGACGCACCAGTACTGGTAGGTTTGTCGCGCAAGAGTACGATCTGGAAAACGCTGAAAATCACCGCCAATGAGGCCCTGAACGGCACCACCATTTTGAATACACTTGCCCTGACAAAAGGGGCATCAATCCTGCGGGTCCACGACGTTCGGGAAGGGGTTGAATGTATAAAGTTGACGCAATCCGTAACTTTTTTTTAGGCCAACTATTGCGTTTACAAAGCTGAAACCCTACTTTTGCATTCCCAAACGACAACAAGAGGGTTGTTGTAACGGAAAAACGATCTGGTAGCTCAGCTGGTAGAGCAATACACTTTTAATGTATGGGTCCTGGGTTCGAATCCCAGCCGGATCACTTTTTTACCCACTTAGGTTAATCAGTTGATAATGAGGTTAATATACCTCATTATCAACTGATTAACCTTTTTTTTGATTGTACTTTATCGGAAAGAATTAGATAAAACAAGGTAAAACCGTCAACTGGAAAAACGCTGGTTGACGGTTTTGTCTTACTTGGTATCGACCAAACCAAGTAAGACCATGCAAACCACCCTTGCAACAGATATTAAATTCCTGCTCAAAGACCCCCGCATTACCGACGTTACCCTCGTTTCCCTCATTTACAGGTACGAAACCAAACGGTTCGTTTATTTGACCGGGCAATTTATTGAGCCGTATCAGTGGGACAGCGAAAATCAACGCCCCCGCACCGGTCAGAAGAACCGCACCGACCGGCAACTGCATGAAACCATTAACGCATACCTCGACCGACACCGGGCCGCGTTTGTGCGGGTGCTGAATGCGCTACAATTAGCCAGAGAGCCGTTTGACAACAAAACCATAACACCACCTCGATAACCAATTGGGCCGCATCAGAGCCACGAAACCCCAACGGGTTGAGGTAAAGGAATCCTTCACGGATTTTATTACGCGGTTCGTGACTGACGCGAAGGCGGAAAACGGCTGAATGCCAAAAATTCACGGTTTGCTGACGGGACGCTCAAAAACTTTATGAAGTTTCGGAATATCCTGACCGACTACCAGCTGCAGACACGGCGGGTTCTCGATTATGATGCCTTTACACTCGACTTCTACAACCGATTCAAAAAACACCTGGCCGCGCTGGGGCATTCGCTCAACTATGTGGGGGCTGTGCTAAACGGAGTTAAAAAACTGCTGAAACAGGCCCACGACGAAGGGCTGCACCAGAACACCGCGTTTCAGCTACGGGACTTTAAAAAGATTGAGGAGGACATTGATACCATTTACCTCAACAACGACGAACTGACGAACCTATACGACTATAATGGTCCCCGATTTTTGTACCACCGTCTAAGCTTGTCGGAATGGTTGCTAACTTAGTTAACCATGAAAGCAAAAAGTCGCCGTCAGTTTACCGCCACTTTCAAAGCGAAAGTCGTTCTTGAGGTACTTCATCAGGAGAAAACTCTCAGCCAGATCGCCAGTGAAAACGAGTTGCATCCCCAGTTGCTACAGACCGCTTCGGCGGCCCGGCTGGAGCAAACGTTTTTAGCCGCTGCAAACCAAGTCTTTGACCAGCAAAAGGGAACCGAAAAACCCGCTGTTGATGAAACAGCCCCGCTGTATGAACAAATCGGAAGGCTACAGATGGAGGTGACGTGGCTCAAAAAAAAATTGCCTGCCAACCTTTGACCCAGCGACGGGCTATGCTTGAGCAAGATCATGAGCGTTTGAGCCTTCGGGGGCAGTGTTGGCTCCTGAGCGTTAGTCGAGCGGGGTTGTCTTATCAGCCTGTAGCCGTTGATGAGCAGAATTTGCAGATTATGCGCCGACTTGATGAATGGTACATGAAGCATCCTGATTTAGGCCACCGTCGTCTGGTCGTGCTTCTGCGAGAAGAAGGTTGGCTGGTGAACATTAAACGGATTCGCCGTTTACGTGCGCTGATGGGCCTGGAAGCCCAGTTTCCTAAACCAAACCTATCAAAACCGGGTGTACCCAGGCAACGCTTTTTCTATCTCTTAAAGGGATTGATTATCAGCACTGTGCATCAGGTCTGGGCCACTGACATTACCGTACCGGCGGCCCGGCTGTATTCCCACGCCAAAAGGTTTCTTTTACGTGATGGCTATTATAGATTTGCACAGCCGATACATTCTCCACTGGCAGTTGAGCAACACGTTGAAAGCCGACTGGTGTGTAGATACCTTGCGGCAGAGCCTACAAGAATGGGGCTATCCTCTAATTTTTAATATCGATCCGGGCGACGTTCGCAGGGTAGTCAGTTTACGAGCGATGGTTTTGTAGGGCTATTACAAGAACATCGAATCGAAATCAGTTGGGATGGTAAGGGCAGGGCCGCTTCGGCGGACCGATTAGATAACATTTTCATCGAGCGGTTCTGGCCGGTCCGCCGGTGCGGAACGCTCAAATATGAGGATGTCTATTTGAGGAATTACCAGACCGGTAGCGAATTGCGGGCTGGCCTGAACAAGTATTTTCAGTACTACAATCACCAACGCCCCCACCAATCGTTAGGCTACCGCACACCAGCAAAAGTATTGATAGAAGGGAAAGAAAAACAAAATAAATCTATCAACTAACCATTTCGTTTAGATAGATGGTGGTACAGAGAATGGGGTACACTATATTAGAATGCAGTTTATGTGGTTCACCTACCAATTCAACGTTAAGCTATATCTACGTTTGCCGGCATTGTCAATACACAAGAGAAGAAATGTATCCACAAAAAAAGACAACAGAAAACCCTATGTATTGCGACTATTGTAACCCTTGACAATAACCACAGCCGCTAACAGCGGTTTGACAAAAGTGGCGGTTCGGTGTTCCGCAGACACATTTGTGGTTAATCGAACATTGGTTCTCCGTATCAACATTTGCGGTAAAAATCGCCACTTTCGCCTGCACGTAAAGCGTTAGTTATACAGATTCTTCGCCAGGAAGTCGTTACGAAACTTGCCTTTGGGGTCGAACTCGCTTACTAATTTTTTGAAATCGCTCAGTCGTTCGTAGCGCGATTGCAGGACCGGGGACGCGAGGGTGAAGAGCTTGCCCCAGTGCGGGCGGACGCCAAACGGAGCAAGTTCCTTTTCAATAATCGGAAGCACGGTTTGCACCGACGCCCAGTCGGGTTTCCAGGTAAAGTGAATGGCAACGCTTGGCTGTTTGTAGCACGGACTCATCCACAAGTCGTCGGCGTCGATGGCGCGAATTTCGGAGATGAGCAGGTGCGGGCTAATCTGGTCGCGCAGTCGCTCCACCGCCAGAATGGCATCAACGGCGTTTTTGCGCGGCACGAAATACTCCGACTGTAATTCCTTGCCGCTGCTCGGCGTAAAGCCCATCCTGAAGTGCGGCAGTCGGTCGTACCAGGGTCCGACCACGCCCATCTGCGCGGTACAGTTGGTGGCCGACAGTTCGGCAATGGGATGCAGGTCTTTGGTGGCGGATGTAGCTCCGTAAAAGTCAACGTCGGGCCGGAAATCATCGCCCCCCACGCGGCTCTTGACCCACACCTCGTTCAGGCGTTTCTGCTGCCAGTCGGTAAACAGGCTCACGCTGTACGCGCTGCCCATGATGGCGTCAAAATGGGCCGCAAGCTGACTCAGGGGCAGGTTTTCAAATACGTATTGCCTGACCAGAAACGTCGGAATCACGTCGAGCGTAACGCTCGTGATGGCTCCCAACGCGCCCAGCCCAACCACGGCACCCCGGAATGTATCACCATCCTTCACCCGCGTCAACCGCCGAACCTCGCCCCCGGCGGTCACGATGTCCAACCCCGACACGGCGGTGGCCAGATTACCGTTTTTCATGCCGGAGCCGTGCGTAGCCGTTGTGGCCGCGCCCGCTACTGAGATATGCGGCAGC
>JBBRUB010000440.1:0-4288 GCA_038248175.1 Cytophagales bacterium
AATAGCGTTGAGGTCGGTTTTTTCTTTGACCAATATAATGGCCTGCCCAAAAGCAGTTGGATATCCACCCGCCCACAGCAGGCTTAAGAGAAAAAACGGGTATAATTTAATTGGTATCATGCGATCTATTCACTGAAACAACTATCGAACAGGCAGATGGTTCGGTAGGGTATTACACCCTGACGTACTGAAAGTCAAACAAACGAATAAGGCTATGACTGCTCCTCCCCCCTGGACCCTGACCGGCAACGGACTGATTTTTATCGCCCATTTTCCCGAACCATTCGTGCGGGAACACGGCTTTCTGCAACCGTACCAGCAAACAGCCTACCGGGGCTGGATTGGCACGGTCATCCTCGCCGATTATCATACGTCCAATGTGGGGCCGTATCAGGAGTTACTTTTTATTCCGGGGCTGTTTCAATTTGGGCAAACAACGGCTTTCTCGATCTCGAAGATATACGTCTCCTCTCAGGACAGTGTAGCCAACGGACGCGCCAACTGGGGTATCCCGAAAGAGCAGGCCGATTTCAAGTTCGAGGCCGGTCCATCTGGTCAGCAGCGCATCAGCGTTAGCCGGGGTGGACAACCGCTCTTTTCGGTGCGGGCCAAGGCCTGGGGCCCGCACCTGCCCATCACCACCCGACTCCTGCCGGGATTCCGGGTCGCTCAGGAACCACTGCCCCCGTCCAACGCCAGCCAATTACTGCTAACGGCCCCTGTGGCCTCGGGCAAAGCCCGGCTCACGACACTGACTGACCTGACAGTCAATACCGCTTATTTTCCGAATTTGGGGCAGATAAAGCCCCTCGTCGCGCTAACCATAGCTGATTTCAAAATGACATTTCCGACCCCTAAATACGTTGGCTTATAGTTTATACTCACACTGTATTATGAAGCTAATGCAGGCTAAGGTAACCAATGGTTATACAAGTAGAAGACGAGATATAGACGGCTTTTGCCACTAAATTACCTGCTTCAACCGTGTCTCCTAAACCATACGCTGCCTACAGTGTCGAGGATTTCGCCCTCGACGACCTGTTCGTTCGTTGGGTGCAACACCCTTCTGACGAAGAGGTGACGGCTTTCTGGGAAAAATGGCTGAACAACAATCCTGACCGGTACGAAACCGTTACCAAAGCCCGGAAGATTATCCGGGCCAGTAGTGTGTCCCGGCTCCCTGCACTGACTACCGACGAGGTGTCGAGCGTTTGGGGCCGTATCCATGAATCACTACAAACGCTGGAGGACGTCAGACCGCTGCAACCCGACGTGCGGGCGGTGGTGGGCTGGTGGTATTTTGTGCGCATGGCCACCGCTGCGGCAGGGCTGCTACTGCTGGTGAGCTGGGCACTCTGGATGCAGTACGGCCCCGGCCAGTCAATGCAAATGGTCAGAACAGCCACCGGGCAGACGCGCACCATTCACCTTCCCGATCATTCCGTAGTTACCCTCCGCCCCAGCAGCACAGTCCGTTACGCCCGCCGATGGACCGGCGATCTGCCCCGCGCAGTCTGGCTGGAGGGCGAAGCCGACTTTATGATTGTTTACCAGCCCGATACCTCCTCAAGCCGACTCTTCCGGGTCCATACGCCAGACATTACTATTGAGGCCGTTGGCACCCAATTCAGAGTCAGGCAACAGCCCGAAGGCACACGGGTATCGCTGCAAACGGGCCGGGTCGATATCCTCCTGAGCCAGAAAAAGTCTCTACGTCTTCAGCCCGGCGACTCGATACGAGTAGCTGGAGGTACTATTCAATCTTTACCATAAAATCTTATTTTATTACCAACCTATCAATTTCTAAATCAGTACGTAAATGAAAACAACAACTACCCGTTTGCTGGGAGTGTCGTGGCGTCCCGTCGCGATGCTCGCAGCTTTTGCTGTTTTGGGGCAACCCACTTTCAGCGCATCAGCTCCACCGCCAATGGCCATTGAAGACCCGGCGCAGGAACGTACCGTAACCGGCAAAATCCTGTCGGGCGATGACAATAGCCCCCTGCCCGGCGTAAACGTAGCCGTAAAAGGTACGACCCGAGGCACTACCACCGATGCCAACGGCGAGTACCGACTCAGTATCCCCAATGGCAGCACCGCACTGGTGTTCTCAGCTGTAGGGTTTACCACGCAGGAAGTGACCATCGGCAACCAGTCAACCATCAACCTGACCCTAAACGCCGATACCCGCGCCCTGAACGAAGTCGTTGTTGTGGGATACGGTACGCAGAAAAAAAGTCAGTTGACGGGAGCGATTTCGTCAGTATCAGCCAAGGAAATTGCTGAATTACCCATTACCAACGCCCGGCAGGCGTTGCAGGGCCGGGCCGCCGGGGTTGATGTGATCCAGAACGGCAGCAAACCCGGCGCGGGCGTTACAGTGCGCATCCGTGCCCGGCGTTCCATTAACGCCAGCAACGACCCACTCTACGTACTGGACGGCATTCCGCTGGCAGGAAACATCGACGATGTGAACCCCAACGACATTGCTGGTATGGAAATCCTGAAAGATGCCTCGGCAACGGCCATCTATGGTGCACGAGGTGCCAACGGCGTAGTGATTGTGACAACCCGGCGCGGTAAGCCGGGCAAAACCGTGGTGGCGTATGATGGCTACTACGGCACGTCGAGTCCGCAGAGTTTGATTGATGTACTGGACGGATCGCAGTTTGCCGAATACAAGCGTGAGTCACGCCGGGCGTTGGGGACAGCCAGCGGGGGGTACAAAGACCAGGCGGGTGTTCCGGTTCCTACCGGAACGACCAACGCCTTTGCCGACGGTGTGTTGTTTGAACCTATTGAGAAGGATGGTATTGCCAACAATCGCACTACCGACTACCAGTCATATCTGCTCCGGACGGGCAAAATCCAGAGCCACAACATATCCGTGCTGGGTGGTTCCGAAAAAACGCAGTTCGGCCTGTCGGTGGGGTATTTCAACGACGTTGGTGTTATCAAGAATCAGGATTTCAGCCGGTATAATTTCCGGCTCGCCATCGACCATCAGATCAACAGTAAACTAAGCGTTGGCCTGACCTCGCTGGGTGCATACAGCATTCAGAACGGCAACGACTTCAACCCATATGGCGGGGCCTTGCAGGAAAACCCGCTGGGCAAACCCTACGACGATAACGGCAACCTGATTTTCCTGCCTACATCGGACGGTTTGCGCACCAATCCTATTGCCGAAGTCATACCGGGCGCGCAGCTCGACCGCACCAAGCGCATCCGTATGTTCAACAGTTTGTATGCGTCCTACAAGATCATTGACGGGCTGAGTTACCGCGTCAACTTCGGGCCGGACTTCACCAACCGGCGCGTGGGGCGGTTTACGGGCAGCAAGACCAATGCCCGGCGCGGGGGCGATCCAACTGGCTTTACCGGCTACGAGTACCAGTTTAACTACACGCTCGAAAACATCCTGAGTTACCAGAAAACGTTTAAGGGCGTGCATAACCTGAACGTAACGGCCCTGCATTCGTTTCAGCGCGACGACGTAGAAACCGGCAACATGAGCGTGACGGGCATTCCTGCCGAAACGCAGGAGTATTACAACTTTGGCCAGGCCACCATCATCAACGGCATTGGCACAAACCTGACCCAGTGGACACTGAACTCGTACATGGGCCGAATCAACTACGATTATAACGACAAGTACCTGCTTACGGTAACGGCCCGCGCCGACGGCAGTAGCCGGTTTGGAGCCAACAACAAGTACGGCTTTTTCCCCTCGGCAGCCGTGGGCTGGAACCTGAGTAACGAGTCGTTTCTGAAAGGTTCGTCGTGGGTTGACCTGCTCAAAGTGCGGGCCAGCTACGGAGCTACGGGCAACACGGCCATCAACCCCTACCAGACGCAAACGCTGCTTACCCGCACCACCTACGCCTTTGGCAATAATGCAGCCTACGGCTACCGCCCCAATACCATTGGCAACTCGGACCTCAAATGGGAAACGACAACAACGGGCAACATCGGCCTGGATTTCAGCCTGTACCGGGGCCGGGTCTATGGCTCGCTGGAAGTTTATCGCGCCCTTACCACCGATCTGTTACTGGCCGATCAGTTGCCAAGCACCAGCGGCTACAATGCAGTACTGCGCAATGTGGGTAAAACCCGCACCCAGCGCGTAGAGGTCACACTCTCGACGGTAAACGTCAAATCACCATCGGGCTTTAAATGGACCACCGACATTCAGTGGGCGAAGAATCAGGAGGAGATTGTGGAGTTGTTCAACGGTAAAGTCGACGACATTGGTAACTCCCGCTTTATTGGAAAGCCGCTGACAGCC
>JBBRUB010000441.1:0-4288 GCA_038248175.1 Cytophagales bacterium
GGTACTTCTATCTGGAAGGGTTGAAGGTCTTAGCCAATTTCATACTATTTCAAGACTTCATACATCAGCAAGGTCTTACGCAAGAGCAAGTGAATCAGCTACTTAGCATGGTCTGACAACCTTTTACTGAGTTTTCAATTATTATGGAACCGCCTTCATCCTGAATGCCATTGGTCGCGCCAGCCCGCTTCCCGATATGCTTGCGTTTAGGATTGCGTTTTCGATTGAATTGCTTGTACTGACACTGGGTTGGCTCTATCGGCAACGATTCATCCGGCGGTTGCAACTATCACTCGAACAGCGTAACCGGCAACAGGCAGAATCTTTACAAGTTGCCAACGAGCAACTGCTCAACGCCCAGGAAACCGAACGCCGACGGATCGCCCAAGACCTGCACGACGGCATTGGCACTTCGCTCATTGCCCTGCGGGGGCAACTGCCTACCGACAATCCCGATGCCCATCACCTGCTCGATCAGATCATTACCGACGTGCGGACGGTGTCGCACAATCTCATGCCCGATGAATTGGCCACCCTCGGACTGACGGGTGCTGTTTCCGAAACCGCCCGACGCTTGCAGGAGGCATCCAACATCCGGTTTCTGTTTATAAGCGCAGGCGACATTGTCACGCTGTCTCAGGCGGCTGAGTTGGCGGTTTACCGGGCAGTACTGGAACTGATGCACAACGTAGTGCGACATAGCGGGGCCACCGATGCCGTAGTACAGTTGGTGTATCACCCTGACGCGCTGAATGTTACAGTGGAGGACAGCGGGCAGGGATTTGCGAACAAAAAAGGTGACAAACCCGATGGAATTGGGCTGAAAAGTGTAGCTTCACGTACCGAATGGTTAGGCGGCAAAATGGCCATCGACTCGTCGGCGGCTGGCACGACCATTCGGCTCGATATTCCGTATGAACCCCACACTTCCTGAATCCATCCGCATTCTTCTGGCCGACGACCACGCCCTGTTCAGCGATGGGTTAGCCCTTCAGCTCACTCAGGCCGACCCGGCTGTGACCGTCGTGGGGCAGGTATTTAGGGGTGCTGACGTGTTGCCCGCCGTGCATCAGCATACGCCCCATGTAGTGTTACTGGATATTAATTTGCCCGCACCCAACGGCATTGAATGCGTACGGGCATTGTCGGCTGCGTTTCCGGCGGTCAAAACCGTCATGCTCACCATGTACGCCTACAAGCGGTTCATCAACGAGTGTCGCGAGGCCGGGGCTGCTGCCTATTTGCTCAAACACGTTCGGGTACCTGCTATGCTCGATACCATCCGGCGCGTGATGACAGGCGAGCGCATTTTCCCAACTCAACCCGCTTCTGCCGACCTTCACGCCGACGATAGCTTCGTGGCTCGGTTCAAGCTTACCCCTACTGAAGTCAAAATCATTAGTCTGATCAGGCAGGGCCTCAGCACCCCGCAAATTGGCGAAAAGCTGTTTATTGGCGCTGAAACGGTGAAATCACATCGGAAAAATATATACCGAAAGCTGAACATCGCCCACCTCGCCGAATTGCTCAACTTCGCCCGCGAAAACGGACTTTGATTCTCCCGCAGTACCAATCTATTAAAACGGCAACCGCACGGAGGTCTGAACCAGATTCGTCGCACTTTTGGCGATGAGCTTACCATCTGCAGCCGCAAGTGTCACCTCCACGTGAACGATGTTTTTGCCCGCCCGCACAATCCGGGCTGTGGCCGTAATCACATCGCCCGACCGCGCCGGGTTCAGAAAATCAACGTTCAGATTGACCGACGTGTAACCAAACTCGCGGCCCAGCCCAAACACGAGCATACCGGCAATATCGTCCATGATAGCGGCTGCGGTGCCGCCGTGCATCACGTTCATGGGGCTGGTCATGTCGGGCCTGATTTCATAATCGGCCATGAAGCGGTCGGCTTCGGCAGCCCGGAGAACGCCATTGAGCCACTTCCCCAGCCCCGATGGGCTTTGGCTGGCATCCTGCCCAATCTGAGCGCGAAAAAAGTCTAAGCGTGTTGGTGTCTGGTGATTAGTGGCCGGTGGTTTGTTCGTGGCTGGTGCTAAGGTATTGCCGACACTCGGTTGATTCGTATTCATGCGTACACGGTCTGATTTTTCGGCAAGATAAACACCAGCCACCAGTCATAGACAACCCGCCACCACAAAAAATAGTATTTAACCAAGCGAAACCGGCTTAAATAACCCAAATATCTGCACTTTCCTGGGAGATTCTCAACAACTGAATTAGTTTTGCGCCGTTTACCGGGAACTTCTCCGCTTTCTCATAGATGAATTATCAGCTAACGCAACTGCCAGAACGCACGGCCAAGCCCCGCCAGAATGGTCTCACCATGATTATGGACAAGGGCCTGAGCATCCGTCAGGTCGAGGATTTTTTAGAGACCTCCGCCGACTTTGCCGATATCGTGAAACTTGGCTGGACAACCTCCTTTGTTACGCCCAACCTCACCGAAAAACTTGCCGTGTATCGCAACGCGGGCATCCCCGTTTATTTCGGTGGCACATTGTTCGAGGCTTTCGTGGTTCGGAATCAGTTTGATGATTACCGCAAACTGCTCGACAAATATGACATCCACTACGCTGAAGTATCAGACGGTTCGCTGGACATGAAAATGGATGATAAGCTGGACTATATCAGACAGTTAGCCACGCAGGTAACGGTGCTGTCGGAGGTCGGCTCGAAAGACGAAGCCAAAATTATTCCACCCTACAAATGGATTCAGTTGATGAAAGCCGAACTCGAAGCCGGGGCCTGGAAAGTCATCGGCGAAGCCCGCGAAGGCGGCACAGTTGGCTTGTTCCGGTCGAGTGGCGAAGTCCGGCAGGGACTGGTGGAAGAGATTTTGACCCAGATTCCGCCGGAGAGTATTATCTGGGAAGCCCCGCAAAAAGAACAACAGGTCTGGTTTGTGAAACTCCTCGGAGCCAACGTCAACCTTGGTAACATTGCTCCCAGCGAGACTATTCCATTGGAAACCATCCGGTTAGGCTTGCGTGGCGATACGTTTTCTCATTTTCTTGATAAGGTGTAGAGACGCATAGCGTCTCACCGTTGGATGATACGCGATTGGCTATTTTTTTTATATACTTAGAAAACCATCCGGTCGTGAGACGCAAGTGAGACGCAAGTATGCGTCTCTACATAAAATCCCAAACATGGAAATAATAAAATCCCTCCTCGATTTCCTCCTCCACCTCGACCGCTACCTCGACCTGTGGGCCAACGAATACGGCATTTTGCTGTATGCAATCCTGTTTTTGATTGTTTTTACCGAAACCGGGCTGATTGTCATGCCGCTTCTGCCCGGCGATTCGCTGCTGTTTGCGGCTGGTGCGCTGGCCGCCCGGCCTACCAACGACCTCAGTGTCTGGGTCATTATTCCGCTGCTCATCGTGGCTGCGCTGCTGGGCGATAACGTCAATTACTTCGTCGGCAAAACCCTCGGCCATCAAATTAAACAGCGCGAACGGATTCTGTTTTTCAAGCGTGAATACATCACCGAAACCGAGAAATTCTACGAAAAATACGGCGGGCGCACCGTCATCATTGCCCGGTTTATTCCGATTGTCCGTACCATTGCGCCGTTTGTGGCCGGGGCCGGTAGCATGAACTATGGCACTTATATTCGGTTTTGCGTGATTGGCGCGGTGCTGTGGGTGGTCAGTATTTCGATGCTGGGCTATTTCTTCGGCAATTTTCCTATCGTGCAGAAAAACTTTGAACTGGTTGTTTTTGGTATCGTCGGCCTGTCGCTCCTGCCAATTTTGTACGGAATCGTTCAGAAACGGATGGCCAAAAGTCAGTAGTCATGGATCGGTACGGACTCATCGGCCACCCGCTTACGCACTCGTTTTCGCAACGGTATTTTGCCGAAAAATTCGCCCGCGAAAACATCACCGATTGCCGCTATGACCTCTTCGACCTGCCCTATATTGCCGGTTTGAGGGATCTGCTGCAAATGCCCGATCTGCGCGGCCTGAACGTGACTATTCCGCACAAACAGGCCGTGTTTCCGTACCTCAACCGGCTCGACGATTCGGCCCGGCGCGTGGGGGCAGTGAATGTGGTTCGGATAGAAGCCGACGGTTCACGAACGGGCTTTAACTCTGATTACTACGGCTTTAAGCAGTCGCTGACGGAGTGGTTTGCCCAGATCGGATTCGCGTTTTTGGGCATTCAGGCGTTGGTGCTGGGAACGGGGGGCGCGTCGAAAGCAGTGACGGTAGCACTGGACGATTTGGGCATTCCGTTCCGGCTGGTATCGCGTACAAAA
>JBBRUB010000442.1:0-4253 GCA_038248175.1 Cytophagales bacterium
ACCGAAGATAAACAGAACGGTGGCAGTTGGCCGCTGATTGGTGAATGGTATCATAGGTCGGTTGTATAAGGCCGCAAATTACCGCCCCTCCCGGTTCTGAACAAGTTCAATGCGTTAAGGTTTCAGCCATGCAAGGGTGGTTCACCGGTTCGGTGTGAACGGTTGAAAAACTTTTTTGCTGCTTCACGGGTAAAGACATTACGGCGGACCTGTTTAATTTTATGGAAGCAATTTTGGGTCGTTGTTGCAAAATCAGCCTGAACTCAAGTATGTTTTTTATGGAACCGATTACTGATTTCCTTCGGCATCTGACCGATACAAGCAACTGGCCTCCGCGCTGGCTTTGCGGTACCTGGACCGATTTTCACGGCTGGCTTTATATAGTTTCTGACCTGACCATCTGGCTGGCGTACATGGCCATTCCACTAATTCTGATTCGATTTCTGATTATCAAAACCGGCGTACCGATGTCGGGTGTGTTCTGGCTGTTTGGTGCGTTTATTTTACTCTGCGGCATAACCCACCTCATCGACGCCATTATTTTCTGGTGTCCTGCTTACCGGCTCAGTGCGCTGATCCGGTTTCTGACCGGGGTGGTATCAGTGGCTACGGTAATTGCCCTGATTCGGTATTTCAACGAGGCACTTGGGCTGCGAACCTCTCATGAATACGAGCGCGAACTCGTGTTACGGCAGCAGGTGGTGCAGGAACTGGCCCGTTCCAATCAGGAACTCCAGCAGTTTGCCTACATTGCCAGCCATGACCTACAGTCGCCCCTGAAAACGATTACCAACTACCTCGGCCTGCTCGAAACCAAATACGGCAATGAACTCGACAACGACGCAAAAAAACTGATCAACGTCTCGACCGCAGCTACTGAACGGATGCGGACGCTCATCAACGACCTGCTACATTTTTCGCGGGTGGGCAACCGGACAGATCTGAAGCCGGTGGACCTCAACCAGTCAATGGCAGAGATCATTGCCGAACACCAGGCCGACATTCAGGCATCGGGAGCGCAGATTGAGGTTGGGCCGTTGCCAACAATGGTTGTTCACCCGACAGACATACACCAGATTTTCCAGAACCTCGTCAGCAACAGTCTTAAATACCGCCGGGCCGATGTGGCTCCTCAGCTGCACATTCGCTCTACCGACAAGGGTAATCACCACCTTTTTGCGTTTAGCGATAATGGCATCGGTATTGACCGGCAGCATTACGAGCGCGTGTTCCAGATTTTTCAGCGGCTGCACGGGCGCAACCAGTACGCTGGCACGGGAATCGGACTGGCCACTGTTAAGAAAGTGATTGATGTGTATGGTGGACAAATATGGCTCGACAGCACCGTTGGTATCGGTACAACCGTTTATTTTACCATCCCGAAAGAAATAAACCCCATTCAGCACTATGAACCAGCCCATTCGCTGCATTCTTCTGGTTGACGACGACCCCGACGACAACTATCTCCATCAACTCGTTATTAACGAATCGGGCCTTTGTCAGACAACGCGCGTTGCTGAAAGTGGTATGGAAGCGCTTCAGTACCTGACCCAAACCGACGCCCCTGATTACCTGCGGCCCGATATGATTCTGCTCGACATCAATATGCCGGGTATGAATGGATTCGAGTTTCTCGACCAATATCATCAACTACCCGGCGAGCAGAAAAGCCGCTTGGTAGTGCTGATGCTGACTACCTCACTAAATCCCGACGATCGGCAGCGGGCAGGTAGCATCGCCGACGTTACCGATTATCAGGCCAAGCCACTTACCCAGGCAATGCTTCGGCAACTGGCGGCTGACTATTTCTCGGAACCGGCCTAACACACTCTCTTTTCTTATTTTTAGCAAGCAGCACCGTATGAAAATTGCCATCGGCTCCGACCACGCCGGTTTCCTCTACAAAGAAGCCATTCTCCACTACCTCACCGACCTCGGCCACGAGGTCATCGACAAAGGCACCTACGCCGAAACACCTTCGGTCGATTATCCGCGTTTTATCCGGCCCGTAGCCGAAGCGGTTGCCGCTGGCGAGGTGGAGCGGGGCGTAGTGCTGGGAGGCTCCGGCAACGGCGAGGCCATGATGGCCAACCGTGTCAAAGGCGTGCGGGCGGGCCTGTGCTGGAACGAAGAGTCGGCCCGGCTCTGCCGGATGCACAACGATGCCAACGTAATATCAATCGGCGAGCGGATGATGAACCAGGAAACAGCCCTCAAGCTCGTCAAAATCTGGCTCGACACCCCGTTTGAAGGGGGAAGACATTTGGCCCGAATTCAGGAGCTTGATGAATAAGTTTTGAATAATAGAATTTTGAATGATGGAGTAGTTGCTGACGCGGGTGGCTATTCATGCGTCAGCAACTATTCTATCACTCAAAATTCTATCATTCAAAATTAACTATGAACAGCCGCGACATCAGCTATTTTCTGGTGAGTCAGAACGTCTCGAACGGCTTTAGAACGACATTGTCGATTCTTTTGCCGGCGTTGGTGGGGGCGCAGCTGGGCCAGTTAATGACCGGGCTGGCGTTGTCGCTGGGGGCGCTGGTGGTGAGTCTGGCCGATGCGCCCGGTCCGGTGCAACACCGGCGCAACGCCATGCTTATTACGGTTGCCACGGCAACGCTGATAACGGTACTAACTGGATTTGCCCGGTTCCTGCCGCCGGTACTGGCCCTGGAGATTGGTCTGTTCGGTTTCTTTTTCTCGATGTTCGTAGTTTATGGTACCCGTGCGGCTTCGGTGGGTACAGCGGCTCTGCTGACGCTGATCTTAACCCTCGACCGACCGACCGACATGGCCGGAGTGCTGCGACAAAGTGCGCTGATTGCCGGTGGCGGCTTCTGGTATGTCGCCATTGCCCTGCTGTCGGCCACGCTGCGACCCTATCAGGCGGCCCGGCAGGCCCTGGGTCAGTGCATTCATTCGGTGGCCCGCGCCATGACCATCAAAGCCGATTTTTACGACGTTACCAAACCACTGGACGAAGATTACCGGCATCTGGTGGCGCAACAGGTGGTTGTGAGTGAGCAGCAGGATGCCGTGCGTGAGGTGCTGTTTAAAAGCCGTCAGTACATGAACTCGCCCGACAATACGGGCCGGTTGCTGGTACTGACTTTTTCGGATGTGGTCGATCTCTACGATCAGATTCTGGCCATGTATCTCGATTATAATGATATGCTGGAACGCTTTGGGCAAACAGGGGTGCTGTCTCGCATTGCCCGGCTCATTCGTCAGCTCTCGGTGGAACTTGACTACGTTGGGCTGGCCGTTCAAACGCCCCTTGTCCGCCGTTCTCCAATCAACATTTCCAAGCCGCTCGCTGAGTTGTCCCGGCAAATCGATGACCTCGGCGATACGTATGGTTCTACGCTGGTACTCCGAAAAGCGTTGGTCTTACTGCGTACTATCGGGCAGCGCGTGACCACCATTCAACGCAATCTGAACGAGCCGGCCATTGACGGTCCGTCACGGAACGCGCTGGAGTATGACCGGTTTGTATCGCACCGCAGCATCGACTGGTCAACCTTCCGCGACAACCTGACCCGGCAGTCGTCGGCATTCCGGCATTCGGTGCGGGTGTCGGTTGCGTTGTTGGTGGGGTATCTGACCACGCTGTTTTTACCCGCCGGTTCACATAGTTACTGGGTGCTGCTCACCATTCTGGTAATTCTGAAACCGGCCTTCAGCCTGACTAAGCAACGCAATCAGCAGCGTATGCTGGGTACGCTGGGCGGGGCCGTCATCGGCGTAGTCATACTGGTGTTTGTGCCGGACAAAACCGCACAGTTTGTGCTGATGGTCGTATTCATGCTGGGTACGTACTGTTTTTTACGGTTGAATTATCTGGTGATGGTCGTATGTCTGACGCCGTTTCTGCTTATCGCGTTCAGTTTCATGGGCATTGGCTACGTGGAAGTTGCCGGAACACGGGCAGTGGATACACTGCTGGGCGGACTGATTGCGCTCTCGGCGGGTTACTGGCTGTTTCCGAGTTGGGAATCGCGGCAGATTGTCAGTACGATGAATACAATGCTCGACGCCAACATCCGTTTTGCCAGCCTTCTGCTCGACGGGCTATCGGGCCATACAATACCGCTGATCGACTATAAACTGGCTCGCAAAGAGGTGTATGTGGCGTCGGCCAACCTCTCGGCTGCGTTCCAGCGGATGACCTCCGAGCCGCAGCGGCAACAGCGCAACGCCACGCTCATATATGAATTTGTGGTGCTGAATCACATTCTCCAGGCCAA
>JBBRUB010000443.1:0-4252 GCA_038248175.1 Cytophagales bacterium
GGTATGGGTGGCAGCAATAACCTGATCGTCAATCTGATTCTGCACTGTCGAGAGCAATCCACAGTGATAGCCCAGCCCCCGAAACAGCCGGAAGAACAGCGTGGCTACGGAGGTTTTTCCGTTGGTACCCGTTACGCCCACCAGCCGGAGTTTCTGCGAGGGTTGTCTGTAAAACGCAGCCGCCACCAGCCCCAGCGTTTTGGCGGGATTTTGCACCTGCACGTAGGCAACACCCTCGGCCATTGTTTCGGGCATTTCTTCGCAGAGAACAGCTACCGCGCCCTGACCAACTGCCGTCTCAATATAAGCGTGACCATCGGTGAGGGTGCCGCGTATGGCCGCAAACAAACTGCCCGGCGCGGACCGGCGCGAGTCCATAGTCAGGTAGGTAATATCGGTATCCATCCGGCCCGACGTAGCCAGTAAAGGAATTTTATAGAGGAGATTCTGGAGTTGCATATCCGGCAAAGGGATTCGTACTTCTTGTGTATCGGACACAAAAAAACGGGGAACTCCCCGCTTTCTTTGCATTTCGTTAAAAATTAGGGCCGTAAACTTATCGCTGCGTATAATCCGAAAGTGGCAGACCGTCGCCGTCATCTTTAATTGTGGCCAGAATCCGCTCAACTTCCTCAACCCGGTCGGTGTCGCCATTTTTCTCGAAAGCCAGTGTCAGGTTACGCAGCACCCGGCGCACAATATCGGCATTAGTGCAGGGCTGATAGAACGTATCCAGCCGTTTCAGGTTCATCTGGTCCATGTACTGATCAATGTCTTTTTTAGTGAAGACAAGCCCCCGATTAAAGACGTTCAGGTAAAACTGTATGCCGTTGATCTTATAGGTCAAGACAAATAGATTGGGCAAGTTTACGCCGTAAACGGGCAGATTAAGCCGCTGTGCAATAAGCATATACAGCACACAGAGCGTAATAGGATTGCCCCGTCGCGTTTCCAGCACCTGATTAATCATGGAGTTGGCCGGCGAGTGAAAATGCTTGGTATTCGGTGCGAATTTCAGCTTGGTAAAAAACGCGTTGTTAATCAGTTTTATCTGCTCATCGGGGTGCATGTCCGCTTTGAAATCGAGCCACACCTCGTAATAAAGCTGCTCTACCTCCTTCCGCAGTTTATCGAGCGAGAGGTCGGGATATTGGTACGTAGCCACAATCCAGAGACCTTCCAGCAGGTCCATACCACCGCCGTTTTTCCAGATCGCCATCCGTTCCAGCACCGATTCGTACTGGAGATCGTGAATAATTTCTTCGATGCGTTTTTGCAACGTGGAGTTGAAACTCCCCTCCCACTCGGTTTCCAGCAACGGAATCATGGTGCTGCCCCGCTGCCGGATTTGGGCCTCTACATGCTCGGCCACTTCCTGATCGTCGTCGTCGAGCAGCGAGATCAAAGCCTTCAATTCATTGTTGCTCATCTGTTTTCAGAATCTGGCCGGTTGCCCGCCGGGTAAATACCTGTTTCGCAAACCTGCCGAATATACTACTTTTGTCGGGCAAGGCGGACTATCTGCCCGAACTAACAACGAAAATCTTACCGAAAACAGTTTGGCTTTCTCAGACAGTACTCCCCGAATTCTGGTGACGGGCGGAGCCGGATTCATTGGCTCCCACACGGTTGTATCGCTGGTTGAGGCCGGTTTTGAGCCGGTCATTGTTGATGACTTTTCTAACTCGCAACGCATGGCACTGGACGGCCTTCGCGCCATTCTGGGCCGCGACGTAACCTGCCATTCCGTCGATTGCACCGATGTTGCAGCCATGCACGAAATTTTCGCGAATGAGAATCTGTCGGGCGTTATTCACTTTGCGGCTTTCAAAGCCGTGGGCGAGTCGGTAGCAAAGCCGCTCAAGTATTACCGCAATAACCTCGACTCGCTGTTGCTGCTGCTCGATCTGATGCCGCAGTATGGGGTAAAGAGTCTGGTTTTTTCGTCGTCCTGTACGGTGTATGGTCAGCCGCAGCAACTGCCCGTCACGGAGTCAACCCCGCGGCAGCCCGCCGAATCGCCTTACGGCAATACCAAAGCCATCAGCGAAGACATTATCCGCGATGCGGTCCAGTCCGAGCTGCCCATTCGCGCGCTGGCTCTGCGGTATTTTAACCCGATTGGGGCGCACCCATCGGCGCAGATTGGCGAGTTGCCGCTGGGCGTTCCGGCCAATCTGGTGCCGTTCATCACGCAGACAGCCGCCGGTATTCGTCCTGGCCTGACGGTTTATGGGGGCGATTATGATACGCCCGACGGCACCTGCATCCGCGACTACATTCACGTCATGGACCTGGCCGAAGCGCACGTACAGGCATTGCGTAACCTGCTGGAGTCCGACGCGCCCTCGTCGTATGACGTTATCAACATCGGCACGGGCCGGGGCGAGACGGTTCTGAACCTCATCAAAATGTTTGAGCAGGAAGCGGGCGTTTCGCTCAACTATACCATCGGCCCGCGCCGACCGGGCGACATCGAAAAGGTCTATGCCGACGTAACCAAAGCTACCCAAACCCTCGGCTGGACCGCCCGCCGTTCCCTCGCCGAATCCCTTCAGGACGCCTGGCGGTGGCAGGAGAAATTAAGTGCTTAATGTTCGAGATTCGAACCATAAAAAACTATGAAAATCGTAATCACCGGCGGGGCCGGGTTCATTGGGTCACACGTGGTGCGGCTATTCGTGACGAAATATCCCGACTATCAGATTTATAACCTCGACGCGCTGACCTACGCGGGCAACCTCGCTAACCTCACCGACATCGAAAACGCGCCGAACTACACCTTCGTAAAAGGCGACATTACCGACGCGGCTTTCCTGACTGAGTTCTTTGCCGAAACACAGCCCGATGGCGTCATTCACTTAGCCGCCGAGTCGCACGTGGACCGGTCTATTACCGACCCCATGTCGTTCGTGATGACCAACGTGGTGGGTACGGTGAATCTGCTTAACGCGGCCAAAGACGCCTGGAAAGGCACCGGGGGCGCGTCTGCCTTTGACGGCAAGCGGTTTTACCACGTCTCAACCGACGAGGTCTATGGCTCATTACACAATGCCGACGAGTTTTTCCTCGAAGACACGTCTTACGATCCGCAATCGCCCTATTCGGCGTCCAAAGCGGCTTCGGACCATTTTGTGCGGGCTTACGGCAATACATATAAGCTACCGGTGGTGCTGACCAACTGCTCGAATAACTACGGCCCCAATCACTTTCCCGAAAAGCTGATTCCGCTGATGATTCACAACATTCAGCAGAACAAACCACTGCCCGTGTATGGCAAAGGTGAGAACGTGCGCGACTGGCTGTTTGTGGCGGATCATGCCCGCGCCATCGACGCCGTTTTTCACAACGGTAAACCCGGCGAAACGTACAACATTGGCGGCTTCAACGAGTGGAAAAACATCGACCTCGTGCATCTGCTGTGCGAGATTATGGACCGCAAACTGGGTCGTGAAGCGGGTACGTCGGCCAAGCTCATTACCTACGTTACCGACCGCGCCGGGCATGACCTGCGCTACGCCATTGACGCCAACAAGATTATGCATGAACTCGGCTGGCAACCCTCGCTCCAGTTTGAGGAAGGTCTCGAAAAAACCGTCGACTGGTTTTTACAGAATCAGAAGTGGCTCGACAACGTCACGTCGGGAGCTTATCAGGGATACTATCAGGAAATGTACGCAAACAGGTAGGTAAGATGCACATTGAAAGCTTCTCATACAACGATCATTCCTGGAAGTTAGATGATTTAAACTTGAAGGGTCTAAACTTAATAGTAGGTAGGAACGCAAGTGGTAAATCACGTACCCTATCAGCAATAGATCTATTGGTCGATATTATTTCTCAAAAAAGAGAACTTACGGGAGGAGGCTCATGGAAAGTACGGTTTCGCACTTCCATTGGGGAGGCTTTGGACTACTCTGTCGCAACGAAAAGTTCTGGCCAAATTACGCGGGAGGTATTAGTGCTAAATGGAAAGCATCTTTTAGATCGAAAATTGTCAGAAAGTAAAGTATTTTCAAGAATCACCGATCAACTCGAAGAATTTTTTCCTCCAGAAAATCAATTAGTGCTTCATGTTCGGCGTGACATAAGAGCATTTCCTGAATTTGAGCGTCTGATAGAGTGGGCCGCTAACTCATATGGATTTAGATTTGGGACAATAAGTCCATTAAATGCTCTTTCTAATTCAGGATACGACTTCATAAACCCCGTTGATGATCTGATGAATATGTTTCGGTATCTCTCATCGGAA
>JBBRUB010000444.1:0-4248 GCA_038248175.1 Cytophagales bacterium
CCCAGTCTTTGTCTTTGTTGAAATTGACGCCAATCATCTCGCCCCGGCTCAACCGGGCCAGATTGGTAAGCAACGTCGGGCGTTCGTCGGCATCGGGCCAGATGAACATCATGCGGATTTCGCACTTCACCAGCCCATCCGGCGATTCGATGACGGGTTCGTACTGCACTTTTTGCTGGAGCAGGTACCCACTGCGCTGCTCGTCGGGGATAGCGTCGATGTCGGCCTGTGTTACGTGAATGTTGACGCCACTGCCCGCAAAGGAAAACAGCGGTTTCAGCACGTACTTGTCTAAATCGGCAGGAATTTGGGTTAGCTCCGACAGGCGGTAGCTGACGGGAACGTACGGACTTTTAAGCAGCGGCAGGGCATATTTGCTAATCCGAAAAAACCAGTTCGGGTGGCCTACCCACTCCACATCGACGTCGTCGGTCAGGTTGAAATCAGTTTGCAGATCTGGAAAATTGCGCAGGTCGTCCAGAATAATCCGGTTGTAAATGCGCCGTATTTTCGTCCGTTCGCCGTCTTTTTCGTAAAACAGATTCCGCCCTACCTTCTGAACATCGGTCAGATTCACGGTGCGGATACCGAGCATTTTTTCGGTCAGCGAAAAGTCGATGCGGGTCTTTTGCTCGTTGGGGAACAACTCCAGCAGAATCACCTCATCGGGATTGGCATCGCCCACGATTAACTTGCGCAGGGCATCCGCGTACCCTTCCTCAGTATCGACCGAAAACAGGTGCGAGAGGGTTGCAGGGACAGGAAAATGCGCCCGATACTGACTGGCCAGATACGGCTGGAATCCATTCAGCGACGGGAACCCCTGCATCTCGATGAGTTGCGGCATCAACTCACCGTTGGCATCGCGGCAAACAGCGAAATCAATAACCAGAAAATTAGCATGAGCATCGCGCCCATCCAGTTGCTCATTCGGTACGCGCTGTTCATGGGGGATAGCGGCTTCTGTCCGTTCGCAAAAATCGCTCTGCGTGATTACATCAATGATGTCGCTACTGGCTTTCAGGAGCTTATCGGTCAGCACCTTAGGGATAAACACGGGGGTTTCGGCGACGCGGAAGCCGAGCTGCCCCGGAAAATCGGCCTCAATCTGGTCGAGCAGGGCCTGATAGCGTTCCGGCGTAAACGCCTGATTGAACTGATGGCGGGCTGATTGAATCATAAGGATAAGAAAGGAGAAGGGCTGCTCCGTTGCAATAAAGACAACTAACGGGCAAAACTTATACCGGTACAGCAGGCGAAAGCGACTCGATGGCCCGCCGGAGAAAGCCCGGAATAATAGCCGACTGCGTCAGCGCTACTTTGTCAGGGTCCTGCAAATACGTCATCATCTCGTCGTATTTGGCCTGACCAAAGTTGGTGATAATCTGCGTCTGTTTGGCTTCGGTTAGAAAATGGCGGAGCATCCCTTCATCGTCGGCTTCGGGATGAAACTGCGTACCCACAACTTCGGGCGAGAACCGAATGGCCATCACGGCGCGGGGCAAATCAACGTAGGGCCGCACTTTTTCGAAGCATAAAATACTCGCGCCCATATCGTCCATGCGCATCAGGTCAGGGTCAAGCAACTGATAATCGCGCGAATCGACGGCGTAGAACGGCTCGGGCAGGTCACTAAAGAGCGAATCGGTATAGCCATCGTCGGTTTTGTGCATCGGAAAAATTCCGAACGAGGTGGACCGGCGTTTGCTTAGCTCACCCAGTTTAAGATGACGCGACACCAACTGAAACGAGTGGCAAATCAGAAATACGTACTTTTTGCGGGCATTATGTCGGTTCCAGTCGAACAACTGGTCGATGAGCGAAAAGTACGGGGCTTCCCAGGCTTCGGCAGAAGGCAGTGGACTTCCTGGCCCGCCCGAAGAAATATAGACGTCGTAGTCCAGACCGGGCAGTTCATTACTGCCCCGCACGTTGAACGTATCGAAACTCAATCCGGCATGGGGATATTCGGCGTGGTCGTTTCCCTGAACGGAGCGGATGATCTGCAAAATACAACGCATCCCTTCGTTGGGATGGTTGTTATTCATATCGAGAACGGCAATTTTCATAATAAGTAACGCGGCTGGGAAGCCGTAGTCTGAGCGTCAGCAACGATACCAGACGGGTCTAAGCATCAGCAACGATAATAACGGTTAGCAATAAAACAAAAATAGCGACCTCGCGGTCGCTGTATTATTAACTACCGGATTCCGTAAGAAGTTTCCTGAACAATGTAATCGACAACCTGCTTCAAATCACCGGTGCGTTCATATACAGCTAATTGGCGGTCGGCACCGGTACCCATAGCCAGAATCTGCCGGGCGTAATCACACTCCTGCCGACTGCCGAGTTCATCCACTACGTCGTCGATAAAGTCGAGCAGTTCCAGTATCAAATCGTGGGTTGGCACTTCGGTCTGTTTGCCAAAATCAATCAATTTACCGCCGATACCGTCGCGGGCGGCCCGCCATTTGTTCTCGTTAATGAGGTTGCGTCGGTAGGACCTGAATGTCATGTTACCGATCATCAATTTGTGAATTTTGGCCACTAAAGCCTGCATAATAGCCGCTAGACAGATGGTCTCGTCCATCCGCATCGGAATGTCGCAGATACGGAACTCGATGGTATCGAAAAACGGGTGCAGCCGGATGTCCCACCAGATTTTTTTGCCATTATCAATGCAGTTGGTTTTGACCAGCAGGTCGATGTACTCATCATATTCGGAAGCCGACGCGAAGAAATCCGGGATGCCCGTGCGCGGAAACTTATCGAACACTTTGGAGCGGTACGATTTAAAGCCCGTGTTACGTCCCCGCCAAAACGGCGATGAGGTAGAGAGGGCATACACGTGCGGCAGGAAGTAGCGCACGGCGTTCATAATGTGAATGCCTTCGTTGCGGCTCTCAATACCAACGTGTACGTGCAGGCCAAAAATCAGGTTGGAGCGGGCCACGTCGCGCATCTCGTCGATGAGCCGGTCGTAGCGTTCGTCGGTCGTGATGAGCTGACTCTGCCAGTCGGAGAAGGGGTGCGTACCGGCGGCTGCCACCTGTAATCCCTGCTTGCTGGCCAGGTCGATAATTTCTTTGCGGAGGTAGGTCACTTCCTCGCGGGCTTCCTGAATATTGTGGCAGATGTTGGTACCTACTTCTACAACGGCCTGGTGCATTTCGGCTTTCACGCGCTCCTGCAACACGATTTTGCCACCCTCCACAATCTTGGACATATGCGAGCGGAGTTCGCGGGTTTCGGGGTCGATGGTCTGGAATTCTTCTTCGATACCAAGCGTAAATTGGCGCATACTGAGCAGGATTAACGGGTTGATTGGGCTGCGTTACGAAAACGAATGAAATATACCGTTTTTTCCAAACTGAAGAAGATGATTTTGGTTTTCTGTTGAAACACGAACGCTATGAAAACCAAACGCGAGAAAAAACTCCTGACCAAATACTGGTTGTACGGTGGTGGTGGTGCCATGCTGCTTGGCAGCGGCCTGACCGTTCTGCTACACGGCTCCAAAATGAAGGAAGCCCATGAAAATCCGTGGTTTTGGGTCAGCACGGGCGGTTTTGCCCTCATCATGTCGGGTCTGAGTTTCATTGGCGATGCCAACCGGTTTCGCACGATGGCAGACGTAATTCGGGAACTTGACAACCGGGAAACGAAATCACCGGACTGTATCCGGTGATTTCGTTTCATCGGCAAAGTGGCCACCAGCCCGATTGCGGCCACTTTGCCGGTGAGTGTGTCGGCGGGTAGCTACCAGGTGCGCGTGGTCAGCAGCAATCCGCTGACGGACGGAACGCCGAGTGCCACCACGCCCGGCATGGATTTGCTGACGGTGTCGGCGCAGCCCTCGGTAACGGCTACCAACAGCAGCCCCAATGGGCAAACAACGGTAGGCAGCGCACTCAGCCTGAGTGCTGTTGGCCAGAACCTCGCCGGGGCTACTTACCGCTGGACCGGACCGGACAATTTCAGCAGCACGGTGGCTAACCCCACCCTGCCCACGACGACCTCGGCCAGCAGCGAATCCACGCCGGGCGGCACTTATACCGTAACCGTGACACTCGGACCGGCGTCCCGGACGGGCGGATGTACGGCCACCGCCCAAACCAGCGTCTCACTTGCCAATGCGACCTGTACGCTCACCTTCGACGGGCCACTCTCACTGAGTTGTGTGGCACCGGCCAGTGGTACGGCCACGACACGGACGGGCACGATGACGGTAAAGTTGACGGGCGTACC
>JBBRUB010000445.1:0-4245 GCA_038248175.1 Cytophagales bacterium
GCCCGCAGCCGCCAACTGGCCTGGCCCGCTTTCTACCGCGACTCCACCGCCCGCCAACTGGCCGAAGTTGTTGTAAAGGCCTATAAACCGTCGGACCAGTACGCCGAACGCCCAAAAGAAGTGCAGCGGGCAAGTATCCACGGCGAACCTGACCGGGTACTAATTGTGGAGGGTAATAATCTGGCCCTGAGTATGCCTAATATCTGGTCACTCATCGGAATGGTTCCGGGCATTCATATGCTTCGGCGAGGCATTACCATGGGCGATGAGTCCGCGCTTTACCTGATCGACGGTTTGTATGCTGACGCAGGTATAGTGGACGCCCTCGACCCGCGTATGGTCAGCCGAATCGAGTTGCTGAACAATCCGGCTACGGCGGGTATCTACGGAGCCAGATCGGCCAACGGAGTCATTGCCATCTTCACCCGCAAAGGCGGGGGCGTTGATCCACTTCCCAAACGTACCAGCGTGGCCACGACAGCAGCGGGGTTTATCCTGCCGCGCGAGTTTTACGTGCCGCGCTACGACCTGACCGAACCCGACCCCCGCCCCGACCGGCGCGACGTGCTGTTCTGGCAACCGCTGGGCGAGAGTAGCCCCGACGGGCTGGGCAATTTGGCTTTCCCGCTCAACGACACGGCCAAACGGCTGCGCATTGTGGTGCAGGGCGTTAGTAACGAAGGCGTTCCCATCTCGTTTACGTGGGTGCTGCCCGTTAGATAATGTAGCCGCATAGCCAGCTAACCGATTACGTTAATACCCTCTTCATCAAGATATTGACCGATATTAAACGTCTGCCCGTCGTGCAGCAGCAAATCCCGATACCAGTCCATAGTAAGCCACGCATCGGCGTTTTTTTCGGCCACCATCACCTGTTGCGTACTGCTGAACACCCAGATAACCCGCTCCGACCCAAAATCGAGCAGCTTCCGCGTTTTTTGGTTCACGTAGTTAAAGTCGGCAGCCTTTGAGATGTCGGCCTTTACGTCGATTTCAACGGCCACAATGGCGGGTACATCTGCGTATTTCGTGTTGATTTTTTCGGGTGTCAATACCTGTTTGTCGTAAATAGCTACGTCATGGGAGAGGTTGTTGCGATGGTCGATATGGACGCCCGCTTCGTTAGACGCAAACCAATACTTTCTTCGATCCAATTTCAGAATCATAATCTCCATAAAATAGGAGACGAGTACCCATTGCAACGAACTTGATCCCATGATTTCTTCGGGTGTTTTATGACCTGCCAATACGTCTTCGTAGCCCCGGTAATAGAGTGGCCGACCATCCATTACTTCATAAATCAGCGATTCGAGCGCGACGGGTGGATTTTTGGGACGGGCGAGCGGTCTGCGCCGGGGACTGGTTTTTTCCTGCGTAGTCATGCGTAAGTATGTTTTCAAAGCAATATACCAAAGTTTTGGTCGCGATAGAAACCCCGCTCAATACGTAAAATTCCAGCTTACCGACGGAATGATCGTGCCGAAGACCGATAGCTGATAACTCTTCGTCGTGGTGTTGACCCGCTGGAAATAAATCGAATACGGGTTCTTGCGGGCATATACATTGTAGAACGACACCGACCAGCTGCTGTACCGCTTCTGCCCCGCCGTGCGCCGACCATCTTTCGTGAACGACACATCCAGCCGGTGATAGTCGGGAATACGGTCGGTGTTGCGCTGCGAATAGTCCAGCACGCTGACTCCGTTCAGGCGGTAACTGCCATCGGGATACGTTGTCGGGCTACCACTGGTATAGACGAAATTGGTGCCGAACGTCCAGCCCCGCGTCCATTTCCACTGCGTAGCGATGGTCAGGTTATGGGGCCGGTCGAAGGTGGCCGGATACCAGTCGTTGTTGTTGATACGGTCGCGGGCGTAAGGGCTGTTGACCCGTACAAACGTCCGGGCGTAGGTGTAGGCCAGCAAACCCGTCAGCAGTCCGCGCGTTTTCTGCACACTCACCTCCACACCGTAGGCCCGCCCGTCGGCCCGCAGCAGATCGGCGTCGAGGGTGGGGTTTAGCAGCAGGGCGGCCCCGTTGCGGTATTCCACGAGGTTTGTCATATCCTTCTGATACACCTCCACCGATGTCTCGAACAGATTGTCGCGGAAGTTCTGAAAATAGCCCACCGACCATTGGTCCGCTACCGAAGGCGGCACGAGCGCGTTGCTCACTTTCCAAAAATCGACCGGCGAGATGGCGGTGGTATTCGAGATCAGGTGCAGGTACTGCCGGGTGCGGTTGTAGCTGACCTTCAACGAACTAACCGGCGATATGTTTACCCGTACCGTTAGGCGGGGTTCCCAGCCCCCGTAGCGGGCCAGCGGCTGTCCGGCCCCGTAGCGCAGGGTGTCGGTAATGGTTTCGCGGCTGCGGGCCTGCCCGTCGGCATATTGGTACGTCACGCCCGGCCCCCGGTTGGTAAAGCCCGCGTACCGCAATCCCGCCTGCACCGACAGCTACCGCACCGGCGTGTACTCATCCGAGATGTAGCCCGCCCACTCGCGGGCCTGCTCGGTGGGCAACGTCTGCGCGTTGACATTGGTAGCGTCGCCGGTGGGGATAATCGAGCCGGGCAACAGGGCGTAATCCGTCAGGCCACCGCCCGCTTCAAGCCGGTGTTTCGGCAGGGTGTAGAGCCAGTCGAGCCGGGCGTCGCGCTGCCGGATGGTGGAGCGGTACCGGAACGTGTTGGCGGTGGTCAGCCCATCCAGAAAAAAGCGGTAGTCGCTCTGCGTACCGGTGGCGTCGAGCGAAAGACGGGGCGTAAACCGGTGGCTATACCGGGCCGTTACCAGCGTGGATTGGGTGGTATAAAGCGTGTCCTGCGGAAACCGGAACGTATCGAACGAGCGATACACCGTGGCCGTCAGCTGGCGATTGGGGGTAAACCGGTACGTCAGCCGCCCGTTCAGATCGTAGAACGACGCCCGGTTTTTGTTGGTCGGAGCCGGAAAAAACCCCAGCAGCAGCGACGGATACGCCACGCGCCCACCGGCTAGAAACGTCAGCTTTTTATTCTTCGTGAGCGGCCCCTGCACCAGCAGCCGGCTCGTGATCAGCCCAATACCGCCATCCACGCGCAGCCGGTCGGTCTCGCCGGTTTTGGTGTTCATCAGCAGCAGACTCGACAGCCGCCCGCCGTAGCTGGCCGGAATACCGCCTTTAAAGAGCGTCACGTCCTGAATGGCATCGGCGTTGAGGTTGCTGAGCAGACCAAGCAGGTGGCTGGTGTTGAACAGCGGTGCGCCGTCCAGCAGCACCAGGTTCTGATCGGTACGGCCCCCGCGCACGTTGAAGCCACCCGCCCCCTCGCCCACCGTGCTGACGCCGGGTTGCAGCGTCAGGGCTTTCAGCACATCGACCTCGCCGAAGACCACCGGAATGTTGCGCAGGTTTTTCATGTCGAGCTTCACCACGCCCATCTGCGTAGCCGACACGTTGGCATCGGGGGCGCGGCCCGTCACGCTGACTTCATCAAGCTGCCGGGTGTCGGGGTTGAGCGTTACGTCGAGAATTTCGTCGGCGCGGCTGAGGTCGGCGTAGCGGTTGCGGGGGTAGTAGCCCACCGCCGAGAACGTCAGGTTGTACAGGCCGGGCAGCACCGGAATCTGGTAGGCCCCGGTACTGTCGGAGGTAGTGCCAATCCCCTGTTTTTTATCGACGATGGATACACCCGCCAGTCCCTGCCCCGTAACGCCATCAGTCACACGCCCCCGAATGAGGTAGCGTTTCTGCGCCTGAACGGGGACAGCGGTCAGCAGGAAGATCAGACGTCGATGCATGATGCCATTCATTTTCCGTAGGTGAGCCATTTGGCGGGTGGGGCGGGCTGGCTCTGTTCGCGGGCGAGACCGGGTACGGCGGGGGGCGCAGGACCAAACAGCACCGGCCCGAAGCGGGCAACGAATTTGCCGTAATCCAGCGAGTCGGTTTCCATGATGATACGCTGCCGACTCACCGCCGACGCCCCAAAAAAGCCCACGGCCAGTTTGGTGGTGTCGGTCTCGGACCGGACGTTACCTTCGATACTGGCGGGCTGGGGGTCGAAAATCGTGCCGCTGCGGGCCAGTTGCTGTTCGTACAGCGTCCAGTACTGGTAGGCCGCCCGCGAGAGCAAATACTGCCGCACCTCCACATACTGCGCCCCTAATCCCACCAACGGCGGGTTGAGTACCAGCCGCCCCGTAATGCGGTTGCCGTTGATAAGCTGATCGCTCAGGACGTTGGTCAGCAGTCCGTAAA
>JBBRUB010000446.1:0-4243 GCA_038248175.1 Cytophagales bacterium
GCGCTCCCTACGTGTTCAAGCACTTCAACCGCACCTCGTCGGGTACACTTGGCGCGGCCGGTACGCGGCAGAACAACCTGAACGTACCACAGATTCGCTATGCCGAAACGCTGCTGATCTACGCCGAAGCGCAGAACGAAGTGGGTGGACCTACGGCAGATGCGTATGCAGCCATGAAACGCATCCGGGACCGGGCCACGCTGACCACGCCCGCACTCGGTACGTTTACGCAGGCCAGTTTCCGGCAGGCCGTGTGGCGCGAACGCTGGTATGAACTATGCTACGAGCAAATTACGTGGTTCGACATGGTGCGACTGCGGAGGGTGTTCAACGACACAACCAGAGGTTTCGACAACTTCGTGGGCCACGTAAACCTGAGTACAAACCAGCCGTTGCAGGAGAAGCACCTGCTGCTGCCTATTCCACGTCAGGAGTTGCTGAACAACCCGAACCTGAAAACCCAGAATCCGGGTTACCCAGGCGTGTAAAACGTAAGCCAATAACCAAAATCAAGTGGGCAACAGACAGGTATATCCTGCTTGTTGCCCACTTTTTCTTTCTATAAACAAAGCAACATGAGCAACGTAAACCCACAACCCAACCGCCGGACGTTTCTGAAACAGGCCTCCGGTCTTGCCGTATTTTCCATCGTACCGCGCCATGTACTCGGTCGTGGGTTTGTGGCACCTTCCGATCAGATCACAATGGGGTTCATTGGTCTCGGTAAGCAAAGCAATGGTCTGCGCAACAACTTCCTGAAAAACGGGGCAAGGCTGATCGGAGCCTGCGACGTTGACGCGTCGAAAGTAACAGCCTTTGCCGACGCTGTGGATGCTTATGCAGTGAAGCAAAGTAACGGCTCTGCCACCTCCCGCACCGAATGTCTGCGCTATGACGACTACCGCAATCTGCTCAACAACAAAGATATCGACGCCGTTCTGATTGCTACGCCCGACCATTGGCATAGCGTTATTGCCATTCATGCCGCCAAAGCCGGTAAAGATATCTACTGCGAAAAACCCCTGTCGCTCACCGTGCAGGAAGGCCGCGACATGGTAAACGCTACCAGAAAATATAAGCGAATTTTCCAGACGGGCAGTATGCAGCGTTCCTGGAAAGAATTTCGGCAGGCAGTCGAGCTGGTGCGTAGCGGGGCCATTGGCGAGGTAAAGCGCATCAACGTCAACGTTGGGGGGCCACCGCGCCCCTGGGACCTGGCCGCTGAGACTTTGCCCGCTGGCGTAAACTGGGACGCCTGGCTCGGTCCCAACGTTATTACCCGGCCCTACAACAGCGTTCTACTACCCACACCCGATGTCAAATTCTGGGGTCAGTGGCGCGACATCGATGAGTTTGGCGGGGGCGGCATGACCGACTGGGGCGCACACATGTTCGATATTGCGCAGTGGGGGCTGGACATGGACAGCAGCGGCCCCACCGAATTGACGCCCCCCACCCGGTCCGACGCTTCGGACGGTAGCGGCAAAGGGCTGGTCTATCGCTACGCTAACGGCGTTGAGATGCACCACGCGCCCACCCAGGGTAAACAGTTCTGTCAATTCATTGGCACTGAAGGCGAGGTAAAAGTGGCGCGGGGTGAACTGATTACAACCCCCGCTTCACTAAAAGACAAAGTTATTGACCGCAGCGACAAAGGGGCCGTATATTTCAGCGATAACCACTACAAAGACTTTCTGGATGCCATCCGCAGCCGCAAAGCCCCCATCTGCGACGTTGAAACCGGCCACCGTACCGCTACGGTCTGTAGCATCGGCAACATTGCCTACCGGCTCAAACGGCCCCTTCGCTGGAACCCAGTCACCGAAAGATTTGATAACGATGCCGACGCCAACGCGCTGCTGAGCCGCCCAATGCGCAAAGCCTGGAAGGTGTGAAAATCCGTATCTTTGCGGGCTAATCAGCTAACTACGGCCATGACGCTACGCTTTCAGCACCTCGACGAACTCGACGCCGTTGCCCACCGCATTCTGGGCGAAGGGCGGCAGCAATCGGTGTGGCTGTTCGAGGGTGAGATGGGAGCAGGCAAAACCACGCTCATCAAGGCCTTGTGTCGGGCGTTGGGCGTAGTCAGCATGGTGCAAAGTCCAACGTTTTCGATTGTGAACGAGTACACCACTCACGAAGGCCGCCCGGTGTATCATTTCGACTGCTACCGGCTCCGTAACGAAGCCGAAGCACTGGATATTGGCGTTGAAGAATATTTTGATTCCGGCAACTATTGCTTTGTAGAATGGCCCGAACGCATCACGGCACTCTGGCCCGCCACCTATTACCGGGTCAGCATTACCGCCGATGTTTATGGTGAACGAACGGTTGAAACAGAAATGATTTAACAGTACGTACCACCCAACACAGTTGAACAAAAAAAGAATGACTGGATTTGAGACGCTGGCCAGGCAATCGGCCCTCTACCCCAAAGAATCGCCACAGGCTGTAAAAACCGGTCAGCACAGCCTGTTGATTGGGTTACCGAAGGAGGTGTCACTTCAGGAAAATCGAATTGCGCTCACGCCCGAAGCCGCCATGATTCTGGTACGCAACGGCCACAACGTTATTGTGGAGCAGGGCGCGGGCGAGAAAGCCAAGTTCACCGACCAGGAATACTCCGAAGCCGGGGCGCAGATTGCCTACTCGCCCCAGGAGGTCTATGAAGCCAACCTGATTTTAAAAATCGAGCCACTGGTCGATGCCGAGTTCGAATACGTCAAGTCAGGCAGTACGGTCATTTCAACGCTGAACCTGCCGACGCACGACCGGACCTATTTCGAGAAAATCAACGAGAAAAACCTGTCGGCCATTGCCTACGAATACATAGAAGACCGGGCGGGGAATATGCCCATCATCCGCTCTATGAGCGAGATTGCAGGCAGCACCGTTATGCTCATTGCGGGCGAATACCTCAGCAATGCCGACAACGGGCGGGGTATTGTGCTGGGTGGTATTACGGGCGTGCCACCTACCAAAGTCGTGTTTCTGGGCGCGGGCACCGTTACAGAATACGCCCTGCGTACTGCTTTAGGTATGGGGGCCGATGTAAAGGTGTTCGACAAGCATTTGTACAAATTGCAGCGGCTCAAATACGCCATTGGACAGCACATTTACACCTCCATCATCGACACCGACACCCTGGCCGAAGCCATTGAGCGGGCCGATGTGGTAGTAGGCGCCATGCGGGCCGAAGACGGACTGAGTCCGATTGTCGTGACCGAAGAGATGGTAAGCCGTATGAAACCCGACTCGGTCATTGTCGATATCAGCATCGACCAGGGCGGCAACTTCGAGACCTCGCGCATGACCGACCACAAAAACCCGGTCTTTCGGCACATGGGTATTATTCACTACTGCGTCCCCAACATTGCCGCCCGCGTGGCCTACACGGCAAGCATGGCCCTGAGCAACATCTTTTTGCCTTTCCTGCTCGAGACCGGCACCGCCGGAGGCATCGAGCAGATGATGTACGCGAACCGCTGGTTTATGAAGGGTGTTTATGCCCACAAAGGCTCGCTCACCAACCTGTACATTGCCCGCAAATTCAACATGCGGTTCAAAGATTTACAATTACTGCTGGCGGCCAGATTCTAACAGTTATCAGTTATCAATGACCAGTTACCAGTTTCGGTCATCGTTGATAACTGATAACCGGTAACCGATAATTGAAATGATTAATCACAGCAACGAAAATACCCTGCTCGACGACGCCAACTCCTACGACGTTAACAAGCAATTGATGGGAGCTATCTCATCGGATTTTGTGAAGGTAGCCGATACGCTCAAAGACGCGTCGTACCAGATTCGGCAGCGCGGCTTCTCAGAATTTCCCGTATTTGTAGCTTCGCGACGCGAAGTACCCATTGGTCAACTGCTTATCAATCACGAAGAGATGGGCAATGTTTGGTCGTATAAAGCCAGTTTTTTAGACGAGTTTATCCAGCGCGAACTGATTGGCGAAGACTCGGTCGATCTCTGGAAAGAGAATTACAAAAAGCCCGATGAATACTGCTGCCTGTTTGTCGTACAGGCCGATTTTGCGGGATTTGTTTATATCCCCTACCCCGAAGACTGACGGGACTTCTCACTGCTCTTTTACTAAAGCCGGACCCTTATACGTCCGGCTTTTTTACGTATGGCGGGGGCCTATACAAGACACGATCATCAATAATACTTTTTTAAGAATGCCCTACCATATTGGCAGTTACCATAGTGCAACGTTTTCGTCTCCTGA
>JBBRUB010000447.1:0-4242 GCA_038248175.1 Cytophagales bacterium
AGTTCCCGTGGCACCAGAAATGGCTTCAGCGACGAACTGGCAGGCGAGTAAAACCCTTTGGCCGTGCCAATGAGCATCAGCACCCCATAAATCGTGGCCAGCTGCGCCGTTTGCGAGAGGTGGCTCACGACCGAAGGCTGGAAAACGAAGTACATAATCACCGACCCCAGCGTGATAACGCCCAGACTCCATTGCAGAATACGCTTCTTATCGCGCCGGTCGGCGAGGTGGCCGCCAAAGAGTGAGAGGGCAATGAACGGGATAGCTTCGGCCAGCCCCACCAGACCGAGGGCCAGCGGCTCGTGGGTCATTTTGTAGAGTTCATAGCCCAGGGTCACTTCCTGAATCAGCAGCGTGGCCGTAATCAGGAAACTGTTCGTTACAAAATACCGAAAGTCAGGAATACGCAGTGATGCGTAGGTGTCAATTGATTGTATTTTCAAGGTTTTACCGCAAAGACGCAAAGGAAAGCGCAAAGGTCGCAAAGAGGAAACTCCCCTGCGACCTTTGCGCTTTTTTCTTTGCGTCTTTGCGGTAAAAATTTACGAGATACTGATCTCTTTCACTTCGTTTTTCACGGCCACCTTCGGCAGTTGTACCGTCAGGATACCGTCGGTGTAGTTCGCCCTGATGGCGTTGGCATCAACGTTTTTAGGAAGCTGGAAACTCCGCTCGAATGGGTTCACGCCAAATTCCTGGCGGGTAAATATCTCCTTTGTTTCGGTGGCTTCGGGCTGGTAGCTGATGGTTAGCATGGCATTTTCGAGCCTGATGGTAAAGTCTTCCTTTTTCAGACCGGGCGTAGCCAAAGCCAGCGAAAAGCCGGTTTCGGTTTCCTGCACGTTGGCAGCCGGACCATTAGGCCGGGTATTATAAAATCGATTGACAACCGGGCGCGTATGCAGGGGGCTGAAAAAAGCGGGGCGGTTATATTGAACTAAAGTAGCCATGATTAATTGCTGATTTGAGTGAACTGTTTGTCTCCGAACACATTACCTCTTGGTCAAACGACGTACCAACCTTAAAAACAGGGCAAAATGGCACACATTTTCTACAGCAAAGAAAAAAATACGACACAATGTCCTGAAAAGACCACAAATTGGAAATGGTCAACACGCCAGAAGGTGGCCCACCGGGTAATTCATACAAACACAGGATATACTGACTTAGTGAAACTTGACAAAAAGCAAACTTGGCTTACCCAATTGGAACGCCTATTTTTATAGCCCAATCGTTCACTCACTTATCGTAACTCCTCTTTATAGTATGAACCCACGACTCCTGTCTATTACCCTTCTTATAAGTTGCTGCGTGCTGACAGTCAGCGCTATGGCTCAACAATCAGCCGCTGACCTGTTCAATGCCGGACTTGCCAAAAGCAAAGCAGGCGACTATACCGGTGCGCTTCAGGCGTTCTCGATGTCGATCACGATGAACCCCGATAATGCCGCCAGCTACTATAACCGGGGCGTAGCCAAAGCCAGCCTGAGAGACCACCGGGGGGCTATTCTTGACTACGACCATGCCATCGAACTCAATTCAAAAGACGCCTTAGCCTATATGAGCCGGGGCATCAGCAAAAGCAAGCAGGACGACCACCGGGGGGCATTACTGGATTATAGTCGCTCCATTGAACTCAACCCCGACGATCCGCAGGCGTATTACAACCGGGGCATCAGCCGGGGGCAGATCGATCAGAACCGGGCCGCCCTGCTCGATTTCGACAAGGTCATTGAACTCGACCCGGCCAACATTTCGGCTTACTATAACCGGGGTACCACCAAACAGAAACTCGACGATTTTGCCGGTAGCTTAACCGACTTTGCCAAAGTCATCGATGCCAGCCCAAAACGGCCACAGGCATATGCTGCGCGGGGTAACTCGAAGGTTGAACTCAGCGACTATGCCGGAGCCGTAGCTGATCTTAACAAAGCCATTGAACTCAGCCCCGAAGATGGCGACTCTTATTTCTATCGGGCCTTCGCCAAAGGCAAACTTGAGGATTACAAGGGCGCATTGCCCGACTACACCAAAGCCATTACGCTCAAAAACGACAATGTGCGGGCCTATTACGGACGGGGGTTTTGCCGCAGTAAACTCGGCGATCAGAAGGGAGCGATGCAGGACTTCAATCAGGCTATTGAAATGAACAGCAGCGACCCCAACGCCAAAATCACGTACAGTGGCCGCATTAGCCGTCCTATTCTCGACAACCTGCGTAACGTAGTACAGGAGCGGAACAAACTCAATAAACTCGGCGACGACCGGGCCGAAGCGTATTTCAGCCGGGCCGTTAGCCGCAGCAAGCAGGGCGATGCCAAAGCCGCCATTGCCGACCTCAGCAAAGCCATTGAATTAAACCCGGCCTATTCGGAAGCTTATTTCACACGCGGCATGATTAAGTCGATGCAGGGCGATCAGCGGGCGGCCATTATGGACTGCAACAGTGCCGTAAAGCTAACGCCCAACTACGCCGAAGTGTATTATGTACGGGGTGTTCTCAAGCACAGCCTCGGCGATGAAAATGCCGGGTGTCTTGACCTTTCCAAAGCCGGTGAGTTAGGCTACACCCCCAGCTACAAAGCCATCAGCGATTACTGCAACTGACAACCGGGCCGCAACGTCTGACCAGGTTAGTCAGACGTTGCTACTCGAACCGCAGGTGCTTGACCGAATCGCCGGAGCTTTCGAGTTCGAGCAGGGAGTCGATGCCGATTTCGAGGTGTTTATTCACGAACTGACCCGTTACGCGCTTATCGCTTTCTTCGGTTTTGACCCCTTCCGGCACCAGCGGATTGTCGGACACTAACAGCAACGCCCCGTGCGGAATGGAATTGGCAAACCCGACAATGAACAGCGTGGCCGTTTCCATGTCAACGGCCATGGCCCGGGTTTCGAGGAGGTAGTTTTTGAATTTCTCGTCGTGTTCCCAGATGCGCCGGTTGGTGGTATAGACGGTACCGGTCCAGTAGTCGAGTTCGTGTTTTTTGATCATCGACGATACGGCCCGCTGCAGCCGAAAGGACGGAAGGGCCGGGATTTCGGGCGTCATGTAATCATTGCTGGTACCTTCGCCCCGGATGGCCGCAATGGGCAGGACCAGATCACCAACCTGCGTTTTTTTCAGCCCGCCACACTTGCCCAGAAACAGCACTGCTTTGGGTTCAATAGCCGACAGCAAATCCATAACCGTAGCGGCCATGGCACTGCCCATCCCGAAATTAATGATGGTGATGTTGTTGGCCGTTGCCGTTTGCATGGCCCGTCCCACGCCAAATACCTCAGCACCGAATTTGTCGGCGAACATATCAACGTAGTTGATGAAATTGGTGAGCAGAATGTACTCGCCAAACTGCTCGATGGGTGTGCCGGTATAACGCGGCAGCCAGTTATTGACTATTTCTTCTTTGGTTTTCATGGTATGAAAGAGCGAAAGAGCGAAAGAGTGAAAGAGTGAAAGATGCTTACCGCACCGGCGGACCGGCGAGAACCTACCAGCGTAGGCAACTTTCACTCTTTCGCTCTTTCATTCTTTCACTCATTAATTATCTTCGCAGATGCTCGACTTGAACCTGCCTTCGTTTGACTGCAAAACTAAGCAGATCGAAGGTAAAGCCTATATTTTTGATTTGTTACGCCGAAAGTACGTCCGGCTCTCGCCCGAAGAATGGGTGCGGCAGCACGTGGTAAACCTGCTCCTGACGCACTATGCCTACCCCAAAGCCCTGATCCGCAGCGAAGGTAGTCTGACGCTGAACCAGACCCAGAAACGTACCGACATTGTGGTGTTTGACCGGCAGGGACAGCCGTTTCTGGTGGTCGAGTGCAAGGCTCCGCATGTACCGTTATCGCAGGCAGTATTCGATCAGGTGGCCCGCTACAATCACGTGCACCGCGCCCCGTATCTGGTCATCTCCAACGGCCTGGTTCACTATTGTTGCCGCGTGGATCACGAAGCCGGCAGCGTTGCGTTCATGGAGGACTTCCCGGCGTATGCGTGAACCGAATACAACCGTGCTGATGTTGTCCGCGCTTCCGTATCCCGGCGCTTCGGGTTCAGCCGTGAGAAACCCGTTGAGTTCGTCGTGGCTGGATCAATCAGCAAGCTTACCCTTTATCATCCAGACTTCTACCGAGTCATCACTGGAATAGGCGTTGGTACTGGTCAGGGACACTACTGTTCCATCGGCCAGCACACACAGGCTGTTCCAAAGCCCCGACTTACTGGCCGGGAGTTGGAAC
>JBBRUB010000448.1:0-4240 GCA_038248175.1 Cytophagales bacterium
AGTTTGGAGCCGATGCCCATCCCAATGCCGTAGGTAGCCAGCGTAATCAGCCCCTGCGCCGAGGACTTTATCTTCTCGCCCGCTTTGTTGTCGGTATAAATCTGCCCCGTCACAAAGAAGAAGTCGTAGCAAATGCCATGCAGGATGATGGCAACGTACAGCAGCCACTCACTCGACACGTCGCCGTAGCCGAAGCAGACAAACCTGACAATCCAGGCGATCAGCCCCAGAATCAGCATTTTCTTGACGCCCAGCCGGGTATAGGCCAGCGGAATGAGCAGCATAAAAATCACTTCCGACGCCTGACCGAGCGACATCTTGTTCTCCACGTTCTGCATCCCGCCATCCGTCAGCGAGGGGTTAGCGAGGGCGTAGTAGAACGAAAGCGGAATGCAGATCAGCACCGACGACAGAAAGAAGATGGCGAACGAGCGGTCTTTGAAGAGTTTGAACGCATCCAGCCCCAGAATGTCGCGGAACGAGGTTGATGTGGAGGGAGTGGGGGGCGTGTTGGGCAGAAAAAACGAGAAAATACCGAGGGCGACAGCCGAGTACATCGACAGTTCAAAAATCGTGACCTGATCGCCGAAACCGTAGAACCCAACGATGTTCGTTACCACAATCCAGGCCACCGTACCCAGCACCCGAATACCGGGAAACTCTTTTTCCGGCACGCGCATCTGCTGCATCGCAATAGACGCGGTTAGGGCCAGTGTGGGCGCGAAGGTCAGGCAATACGCCAGAATGAGGTAAAAGAAATTGTCAGGGTTGGTGTTTTGCGTGATAAAATACAGCACTACCGCGCCGAGCAGGTTCAGGATACCCAGCACCTTCTGAGCGGCAAAATACCGGTCGGCAATCATCCCAACGAAGAACGGCGCAATGAGCATGGCCAGCGAAAAAGCCGCGTAGGCATTGCCTACCTGATCGCCGGTGGCGTTGAGTTGGGTTAGCAGGTATTTGCTCATCTGCCCGTACCAGGCTCCCCAGACAAAAAACTGGAGAAACATCATGGCCGACAGTTTGACCCGTGTGGAAGTTAGCATCTTTAGGTATGTAAGTTAAGGTTCTTGATGGATGAAGGTAGCCAACGCCCGTTTCTCATCATAACGGCGGTAGTATTTTTGCGTTGGCCCACCCCCTATCTTCGACAATTCACCCCCCGGATTTCTCAATTCACCAGCTTTTGATAGCTTTATAAACACAAACGGCAGCTTTGCCCGATAGTACGCAATCATGAACACGGCTTATCCTGCGGTACCTGTCCGGTTCGATGACCGGCTGGCACGACTTATCGGCATCCCTATTGTTGGTTTTCTTGTTCCGCTACTGTTCTTCGGTAATACACTGGACGATGGGCTGATGGTTTACGTACCCATATGGCTTATTTCGACGCTGCAAACACTGGTCTATTGGGAAGGAAACCGCTTTATTTTCATGCAGACACGCCGGCGATTTCCGCTGGTAACCCAAACCCGGCCACGAATTGCCCTGCTCGTGGGGCTGTCGCTGACCTACACCCTACTCATGTGCCGCCTGCTCAGATACGGCGTGAACCTGTTTTTTCCGACTCGCCAGACCGAGCGAGTTACCATAACGGAAGAGTACGTGGGTTGCTTTGTACCACTTATTGTTTGCCTGGCTCTGTACGAAAGTATTTATTACTTCCGGCAGTTGCAGGCCGCGCTGCTCGAGTCGGAGAAACTCAAGAAAGAAAACCTGCAGTCGCAACTCGAAACGCTCAAGAACCAGGTCAATCCCCATTTTCTGTTCAATAGCCTGAATACCCCCTGGCCGCCATTATTCCCGACGATGCCGAGTTGAGCGTACATTTCGTGCAGAAACTCTCGAAAGTCTATCGCTACATTCTCGAAATTCGCGATGTGCAAACCGTTTCGCTGGCCGACGAATTAGCCGCTCTGCGGGCCTACAGCTTTCTGTTACAAATCCGTTTCGGTGATAACCTCCGCATCAACATCGACATACCCGACGAACGGCTAACCGACCGAATTGTACCGCTGGCGTTGCAGATGCTGGTTGAAAATGCCGTGAAACACAACGTAATCTCTACCCAGCGACCGCTGACCATTGACGTGCTGACCGAGCGTGGCCGGATACTTGTGCAGAATAACCTGCAGCGCCGGAATCAATTTAGCCAGTTGCCCCCTCCCGCTGACCCGGAGAGCGACTCAACGGGTCTTGGCCTGACCAATATTCGTAATAGATACCAGTTAATTGACGGTCAGCCTATTGACGTAATTATAACCACGCAGTCCTTTGTGGTTAGTTTGCCGTTATTGACCGATGCCCATTTACCGATGACCGCATGAATCTACTGCTGATTGAAGACGAAGCCCCGGCAGCCCGGCGGCTGACCAAACTGATTAGGGACCTGCGCCCCACCTGGTCTGTGCTGGATGTGATTGACAGCGTAGAGGCATCGGTGCAGTGGTTACGCACGTTTCCCCGGCCCGATCTGCTGTTCATGGATATTCAACTGGCCGATGGAATCAGCTTCGAGATTTTCCGGCAGACCGACGTAACTACACCCGTTATTTTCACGACAGCCTACGACGAATATACGCTCAAAGCCTTCAAAGTCAACAGTATAGACTATCTGCTGAAGCCCATCGACGAAGACGAACTGGCCGCTGCCGTTCAGAAGTTTGAGCGGAACCACACCGAATTGACTGCCCTCACGGAAACGGTACTACCGCCCGTACTCACCCAGCTTATCGAACAGTTTAGCCCCGCGCCTTCGCCCTACAAAGAGCGAATCCTGATCCGAACCGGCCCGCAACTGGTATCGGTGCCGGTGGCTTCGCTGGCCTATCTTTATTCGGAAGACGGCTTAACCTTCACGCTCGATACAGCAGGCAAAAAATACATCCTCGACTACACCATTGATGAAGCCACCGGCTTTTTGTCGCCCCGGCAGTTTTTCCGCATCAGCCGCAAAGTGCTTGTGCAGCTATCGGCCATTGGCCGGATTCATTCGTATTTTAACAGCCGCCTGAAACTGGATCTTCTGCCCGCCACTACGTTTGAGGTGATTGTGAGCCGCGAGCGAGTGGCCGACTTCAAAAGCTGGCTGGATAGCTGACAACTCACCGCCGGGCTTTAACAGTTCACCCACTTTGCCCGACTACTGACCAGAAAATGGTTTCGGGCCGGACCACAGCCTACCAACTTTATGCCGTAATCAAACCGGGTGTTTCGGCACTCCAAACCAACTACGGCATGAAAACCATCCTGTTACTTATCGGCTGTCTGCTGCTCACAATCCTGGCCCAGGCGCAAACGCAAACCATTCGCGGTACGCTCTACGATGCGGCTTCCAAAGAACCTTTGGTAGGGGCCACCGTCAGCCTGCCCGGTAGTCAACCGCTGTTTGGCACCATAACCGACACCGACGGACGCTTTCGGCTGCCCAACGTACCGGTGGGGCGGGTTCGGGTCAGCATCACGTTTCTGGGCTACGAAGAGCTGCTCCTGAACGAAATACTGGTCAATGCCGGTAAAGAAGTGGTACTGGATTTGCCCATGACCGAGCGCGTAACCAACCTCAACGAAGTAACCGTTGCCTACAACCGTCAGGAAGATGGGCGGGTGACCAACAACGAAAACGTAACGGTGTCGGGGCGGGCGTTCAATGCCGCCGAAACCGCCCGGTACGCGGGTAGCTTCGGCGACCCCTCGCGCATGGCGGCCAACTTTGCCGGTGTAAACGGAGCCAACGATTCGCGCAACGACATTGTGGTGCGGGGAAACTCACCGGCTTCGCTGCTGTGGCGACTCGACGGCGCGAATATTCCCAACCCAAACCATTTCAGTGCGCTCGGTACGTCGGGGGGGCCGGTATCCATGCTCAACAACAACCTGCTGGCCAAGTCAGACTTCCTAACGGGTGCTTTTCCGTCTGACTATGCCAACACGATTGGGTCGGTGTTCGATGTACGACTGCGGAAGGGCAACGATGAGAAACGCGAGTTTCTGGGTCAGGTGGGCTTCAACGGCTTTGAACTGGGGGCCGAAGGGCCGTTCGGCAGAAAATCGGCCAGTAAGTCAAGGCGGGCGTCGTATTTGATCAACTACCGATATTCGATTTTCGGACTGCTCAAAAACGCAGGCTTTACCATTGCGGGGGTTCCAGAATACCAGGATTTAACGGCCAAAGTCGATATTCCGGTTGGTGAGCGGGGTACGTTCTCTGCCTGGACACTGGGGGGCCGCAGTCAAA
>JBBRUB010000449.1:0-4239 GCA_038248175.1 Cytophagales bacterium
GTCTGAGCGTGCTGGCAGCGCCGTTGTTGATAACAACCGCGACATTGCCCAGTGCGACCCTGAACGTGACCTATTCAGCAAAACGCAGATGACAATAGCTTCGATCAGGAACTGTTGCCGGATACGGCTCGGTGTAGCTCCCAGTGATTTACGAATGCCAATCTCACGGGTACGCTCCGTTACGGATACCAGCATGATATTGAGCAACGCAATAGACGCGCCCAGCAACGTAATAAACCCAATGCCGAAGCCGCCAATACGCAGATAACCCGTAATGTTGGCCGTTTCTTTAGCCAGTTCATCGGCCCGCTCAATATCGAACGAGTCGGGCTGACCGAGGGCGTCGCGCCGAACCAGCCGCATCACACCCCGCGCTTCGCCGATGGCTTCATCCTGGTCCGATACGCTCGGCACCGACGCCGTAATGTCGAACGTCAGTTTGCGGCTACCGGCCAGGGCGCGGGCATTGTCGAGCGGAATGAGTACGACGCGATCTTCGCCCCCACCCGAAAAGCCCCCTTTTTCGGCCAGCACGCCCACAATTTTATACTGGTTACCCAGCACCCGAATGATTTTGCCGATGGGATCGATTTTTTTTTCGAAAAGCGTATTGGCCGTCTCGCTGCCAATCACGGCTACATTCATCGCGTATTGCTGGTCGTTGGTAGTCAGGTTGCGGCCACTTTTGAGGGTAAACCCTTTCACGGACAGGTACGCATCGTCGCCCCCCACAACCTGCACGTTGGGGTTGGTTTTTTTTGAGCCATACTGCGCCTGTGCGGCCCCGGCCACCATTGTCGAGACGGCCACAGTGGCTCCAAGTTTGAACCGGCGTTTGAACTGTACGGCGTCGAAATAATCAATGGGTTCGTCCTGTTTCTGCACCCGCCCATCGCGCCGGAACTGATCCTGCCGCGCCACCATGCTGAACGTATTGGCCCCCAGCCCGGCAAAACTACTATCGACCGAACTCTGAATACCGTCGATGGCCGTCAGAATACCCACCAATGACGTAATGCCGATGGCAATAATAAGCGAGGTCAGGATGGTGCGGAGCCGGTTGCCCGCAATAGAGCGCAACCCCTCCCGAATGTTTTCGATGTAGTTCATTTAGCACAATTCTTGCTTACCTTACGTTATCACAAAACTAAGGCGAACCTTCTTTCCGAAGAAACCAATGAAACGGCTGCTGTTACCGCTTATCCTTATTCTTTCCTTTACGAGCCATGTTCTGGCCTCGCGCATCCTGATTCCGATGGACGACGGCCAGCGTAATCACCTCAAAGCCTACGGTATTGCATTTTGGGTGCTGAAAACGCACGACACCGAAATAGACTGGCTGCTCAACTACCGGGGTGGCTCGTTTATGCTGCCGCAAAGCCAGACGTTTATCAATGAGATGGTGATTCGGGGCGTTAGCTACGAGGTCATCTCCGACGCACAGGCAGGGCAGATTCTGGCCGAAGTAGCCGCGCCTGACGCCAACATGGACGCCGTAAAGCTGCAAAAGCCGCCCAAGGTAGCGGTGTACTCGCCCAAGACCAAGCAACCCTGGGACGACGCTGTGACGATGGTGATGACCTACGCCGAAATCCCCTACGAGGTGGTCTTTGATGAAGAGGTGATGGATGGGAAACTGCCCGAATATGACTGGCTGCACCTGCACCATGAAGATTTTACGGGGCAGTTCGGCAAGTTCTTCCACTTTAAAGATCAGCCCTGGTACATAGACCAGAAAAATGAAGCCGAAGCCATTACCCGAAAATACGGCTTTACCAAAGTACCGCAACTGAAGCTGGCTGTCTCGCAGAAAATCCGCGATTTCGTGCTGGGCGGTGGTTATCTCTTCGCTATGTGTAACGCTACCGATACGTTCGACATCGCGCTCTCGGCCCATGGCACCGATATTGTCGATACGTTTTACGACGGTGACCCCGCCGATGCCAACGCCAACAACAAACTGGATTACAGCCAGACCTTTGCTTTCAAAGGCTTTCAGGTCATCACGAACCCCTACATCATCGAGTTTTCGACCGTCGACAATCAGCCCGAAGAACGGGGGTTGGCCGAACACAACGATTATTTTTCGCTCTTTCAGTTCTCGGCCAAATACGACCCCATCCCAACCATGCTGACGCAGAATCACCTGAATGTCATTAAAGGCTTCATGGGTCAGACTACGGCGTTCAAGAAGGCATACATCAAGCCCGAAGTGGTGATTCTGGCCGAAAACCGCGCGGCTGGCGAAGCCCGCTACATCCACAGCCCCTACGGTCGCGGTTTCTTCACGTTCTACGGCGGCCACGACCCCGAAGACTACCGCCACGAAATTGGCGAAGAACCCACCGACCTCAACCTGCACCCCAACTCCGCCGGGTACCGCCTGATTCTCAACAACATCCTCTTCCCTGCCGCCAAGAAAAAGAAGCAGAAGACGTAACCTCACGGTTGTCCATGAAAAAGGTATCTGCTCTCGTTGTTTTATTCTGGATTGGCATGGCAGCTTTGCCCGGCTGCGACTCCTGCGTCTGTCCGAAAGACAGGTATGCAGATGTTATTGGGCTGACGCCGTCTATTGTGAAAGTAGATGCTGCTACGTCGGGACCAAACTACATCAGGGGCGGTGAATCCATACCATGGAGCGACATTGCTTTTTTCAATCTCACCTACGAAATCCGCACATACAGCCAGCGCAACCAACCCGACTGGGGTATGGCTGTATATGCCTGTGATTGCAACCCGCCCGGCTGGTCAGGGTCGTCGGAAAAGCTGACGACCCTGACCGTCAGAACAGTATTTGATTTCGACAACGCGCATCCCGCCGGGAGTTTGCTCACCGATATAGCCGTTTTGAGGAATTACAATACTGGTTCTATCAACAGTAGTTCTATCCCGTTAGCTGATTTTTTGGCGAAAGGGCCGGTCTCGTACCGGGACATGCTGAAGTTTTCGCAGTTGTCCTTGACCGGCAAACCCACCCAAAAAGGACCCTTCGCGCTCGACATCACCGTCACACTGGACAACGGCGAAACGTACACCACCCGCACCACACCAATTCAGCTATTCTGAGTTAAAAGACCGCTTTTGTTCGTAAATTGACAAAGTAAACCGCAGATATCATGGATGAGACCGAAAAGATCAGCGCATTATTAGACTCCCAGGAGTTCAAGAAACAGTTTCGAGACAGCGTAGTCGAAGAAGCCCGGCAAACGGGTACGGCGTTGCATTACATAGATAAGCAGGGTCGCTATGTGGAGGAGTGGCCCGCAACGGGAGCTTTGTACGAGGTCCGATACGATAAGAATACCGACCAAACGATTCGGCTCAGGACACTGCGTCAGCCCGAACCCCAATTGTCCTGATGGCTCCGCCGACACTTCACGTGTTTGCCGATCCGAACGGGGCGGGCAAATCGACCTTGTTTAGTGTACTAACAATAGTTCGGTGATTTTGGGGTAACAATAAAGGCGTGGTAGTTTTGGGTATCTAACATCCTAAACCAACCACGCCATGAGTGAAGCTTTCGCTTCCCTGACCGCAATAGTAGCTAAAATGCCTACTTTGACCAAACCTCGGACTGATTTTGTCAATCATGTCTTGTTGCTATTTCTAAGTCTGCGGAGTCGGATCAACTTCCTGATGCTGGCCCGCCATAGTCCGCAATATGTCGAAAGCACCTATCGAATCCACTTTAACGAGTTTCATGACTTTGCCGCCATGAATACCGCTTTCGTCCAACAACATGGTTCTGGTCACTTTATGTGGGCCTTTGATGCGTCGTATTTGCCCAAGAGTGGTAAAAAAACGCCTGGTGTCGGCAAGTACTGGTCAGGTAGTGCCTCCAAAGCTCTTTGGGGACTCGAATTGGGCCTGCTATCGGTGATCGATATAGCCTACCACACTGCCTTCCATATTGATGTCGCTCAAACGCCCGACAAAGCCCAGCGAGAGGCTTGGGGCATTGATTTATTGGATCACTATAGTCAGGCCGTACTTTGGTCAACGCCCCATTTATTGGCTCTAAGTCAGTACTTGGGCGTGGATGCCTATTTTGCCAAAAAAGAATTTATCGACCAGATTCGGACTCGCAGTGGACTGCATATCATCAGTTTATTACGACAGGATGCCAACTTGCGCTATCTCTACGAAGGCCCTAAAGGAGTCGGTAGAGGGGCCCCCAAACGCTACGATGGCAAAATTGATCTTAAACAGCCCGACTTCACCCGGTTTGAGTTAGTA
>JBBRUB010000450.1:0-4236 GCA_038248175.1 Cytophagales bacterium
CTGGCCCTGAACTCGAAAGGAGAAGAGTTTAGCCCGGCCTTTTATCAGGAGGGTCTGGTGTATGTACAAGGCACAAAGGGTGGTTCAGCCATTGAAACAACTGGCAAGGGTGGAGGCAATGGCTACCTCGACCTGATGTACGTACCTAACCGAAAAGACCTTGACGTAACCAGTGTCATCAACGCCGACGGCAGCGCGGGTACCGTGCCTAAATCCACCAGTACCCGCACCAGCCGCAGTGTAGGCAAAGACTACTACACCCGGCCCACCGCCAACGACTCGCCCACGGTGCCCAACTTCTCGGTGGGTATCAATGTGGCCGAAGGGCTGGGTTACGAAGCCCGTCCGGTAAACCCGGCGCAGAAATTTGGGAACTCACTCAATACGCGCTACCATGAAGGCCCCGCCACGTTCTCGCGCGATGGGAGCCGGATTTTTTTTACCCGCAATAATTACAACGGCGGCAAGGCTAGCAAGAGCAGCCAGGGCATCAATAAACTCAAACTCTATACCGCCCGCCAGCAAAACGGAGCCTGGACCGATATTGAAGAATTACCGTTCAACAGCGACGAGTATTCGGTAGGTCACCCCACACTGAGCCGCGATGGGCAACTGCTGTACTTTGCATCTGACATGCCCGGCGGTTTGGGCGGAACAGACCTGTACGTGACTCAGAATCAGAACGGACGGTGGGGAAAGCCGCTCAACCTGGGCAGCACCATCAACACCAAAGGCAATGAGCTCTTTCCATTCGTGGACGATGCCGGCAATCTGTATTTCTCGACCGACGGTCGGCGCGGGCAGGGCGGGCTGGACATTTTTTATGCCAGTCTGACCAACGGTAGCATGGTGCAGGGCGTAGCTACGCTCGGAGCCCCCATTAACTCACCCAAAGACGATTTCGGCCTCATTACCGATGCCCGGCGACAGGGCGGCTACTTCAGTAGCAATCGGCGCGAGGGCAACGATGATATTTACCGCTTTGTGCGTGAGAGTTCACTCTTCGACTGCCGCGACCTGACCATCCGGCTCTACGATACCGATACCAATCAGCCGCTGGACAGCGTAACGGTAGTGGTAAAAGCCGCCAGCGAAGCACGACCTGACCAAACCCTGACTACTGATAAAGACGGGTTCGCCCGGATTTGCTTGCAGGCCAACAACGAGTTTATGTTTCAGGGCAGCCGCGATGGCTATATCAATGCTACGGTTGGGTTTACGACCCGCAACCTGACCGACGATCAGCCAAGCCGCATCGAGGTGGGCATGTTCAAGCCCACCGTCATTATGGACACCATTGAGGTGGCGAGGACGTCCGTACCCACCGGTCCGCTGACCCGATCGCGTATTCGGGGTACAGTGGTGAGCGAGCGTGAGCGCCGGCCCATAGAGGGCGTTACGGTGCGGCTCCGCAACGAATGCGACCGCACGCAGCGGGAGTACCTAACAGGAGCCGACGGACATTACCTGTTCGACATCGTGGAGGGCTGCGATTATACACTGGTGGCCTCCAAACCCGCATTTGGCACGAATACCAATCGCATCAAACGCCTGCCCAAAAAGACTAAACCCAAAGAAGTAGCCGCCGATTTGCGGATGCTCAGCGTGGGCGATGTGCTGCTGGTCGATAATATTTACTACGAATTCGGGGGTGTCAATCTTCGCGCCGACGGTGCCCGCGAACTTGAAAAAGTGGTAACGACAATGCGTAAATACCCATCGCTGGTCATTGAAATTCGATCTTATACCGATAGCCGGGGTGAGGCTCCCCGCAACTTAGCCTTATCGCAGGAGCGGGCCGAAACCGTAGCGCGGTATCTGACGGGTAAGGGAATCAGCCGCAAACGCATCACAGCCATTGGCCTGGGCGAAACGCAATTGGTCAACAACTGCACCGATGGCGTTATCTGTACCGAAGCTGAACACCAGCGCAACCGCCGTACCGAGTTCCGCGTTCTGGAAATTAAATAGAATGATGAATCGCTACGCCGAAGCAGATGAATGATGAACTTTGGGTGCAATCTTCAGAATTGTGTACATCAGTAGGCCATTTATCTGCTTCGGCGTACCGATTCATCATTCATCATTCAAAAGCGTGCTAACTTTTCCTAACGCTAAAATCAACATCGGGCTGCGCATTACGGAGAAACGCCCCGACGGATTTCATACGCTCCAATCGGCCTTTTACCCGGTAAACTGGACCGACGCGCTGGAGATTATCCCTGCCGAAACGTTTTCGTTCAGCAGCAGCGGCCTGCCCATTCCCGGTAGTGACCCTAATCTGAATCTGTGCGTTCGGGCTTACAACATGCTCCGGGCCGATTTTTACCTGCCATCCGTGCAGATTCATCTCCACAAAATCATCCCGATTGGGGCTGGGCTGGGGGGCGGCTCTGCCGATGCGGCTTTCGCGCTCAAAAGCCTGAACGAACGGTTTACGCTGGGTCTGACAACTGGGAAGCTGGAGAACTACGCCCGCCAACTCGGTAGTGACTGCGCCTTTTTTATCGAAAATCGCCCTGTGTACTGCATTGAAAAAGGCGACGTTTTTGAGGAGATCGGTCTCGACCTGAGTGGCTATTACGTTTTGCTGGTCTATCCTAATCTGGCTATCTCGACCGCCGAAGCTTATGCGGGTGTACGGCCCCAACAACCCGAAACGTCCCTGCGTGAACAACTCATGGCTCCCGTTGCCACCTGGTGCGATACGGTGCGGAATGACTTTGAAGACAGCCTGTTTCCGAAGTACCCGCTGCTGGCCCGCATCAAAGCGGAGTTTTATGAAGCTGGTGCGGTTTATGCCAGTATGAGCGGTTCCGGCTCAACAGTGTACGGACTGTTCGACGCCCCCCCACCCATCCCAAACCAATTCCAGAACTACCGCGTTTGGAAAGGAGCGTTACAGACCCCTGCCCACTAAGAACTGCCCGAAGAACAGATGAGTAATTTTATGACGAAACGGCGCGAGCCGTTCCGCTTTATGGTTTGGCTTGGCATTGCCAGCAGCGTCATGATTTTTACGATCATGCTGGTGGCTTATATTGTTCGTCGGGCCGGGCCGGGCTGGACCGATGTCAAATTGCCTACTGTTTTTCTGATTAGCACCGGTGCCATTATGCTCAGTAGCCTTACCCTGAAAAACGCCAACACTGCATTTCGGCACGAGCGGTTCAAAAGCTACCGCTCTAACATGGGCAGTACGCTGATGCTGGGTATTTTATTCATGGTGTTGCAGGCCTGGGGCTGGCGGCAGATGCTTACGGCGGGCGTTGGACTGGCCGGTAATCCGTCGGGGAGTTTTGTCTATGTTATTTCGGGCGTTCATCTGCTGCATATTCTGATAGGACTGATTCTGCTCGGAATCATCCTGACCGAAGCCCTGCGTCGCCGTCCGTACGTTGACTCGTTCGTTTACAGCGTCAACCCGCCCAATCTGCTCAAATTAAAACTGATTACGCTTTACTGGCATTTTGTTGATATTCTCTGGCTCGGTCTGTTCGTTTTTCTGCTTATACATCACGGTCTCGACTGGCCCGTTACGTTTTCTTATTGAACGCCGGATCGGTCTCGCGTTACAGAAAGCCGGTGTTTTCAATATCTATTTGACTTTTCCACAATTTATCCACACTTTTCGGCCATAAACGCTAAAACAAATTTATGAAGCTCATTTTTTCGTTCTTCGCAGCTTTGATGCTGACGACCGCCACCTTTGCGCAGACCGCCACCGATCCTATGCAGGACCCAACAGCTCTCGGCAACGCTTTTTTCAAAGCTATGCTCGATGAGGACGGCACCATCGGTAAATACCTGACCAACGACTTCAGTATCATCAGTTTCGACGGGCAGGTTGTGGATGGCGATTTGCTGGGGCAGGCCGTTGGTGGTGGCTACGTTATCATTGAAACGGGTGTTGTTTCTGACGCTCGTACCCGGCAGTACAATGCCGATGCTGCCGTAATGACTGGCAACTGGAAGGTAAAAGGCAGCGTGCAGGGACAGACGCTCGATAACACATCGACCATTGCTATCCTGATGGTGAAGCAGAACGGCGCGTGGAAAATCTCCAATGTGCAGTTCACGCCAATGAAGTAAGAAACTACCCCATTATTCAGTAAATTTCTGACGTAAAGTCACCCAAATGCAAACCCACCCCGCATCTTCGGGTGGGTTTTTCTATACCCCTTCACCCCCTTACCGCTCCTCTTATGCAACGCCATTGGTTTTACCCGTATTCGC
>JBBRUB010000451.1:0-4229 GCA_038248175.1 Cytophagales bacterium
AAAACCAGCCCTGTTTACCCAAAAGAACTTTACTGGGCAGAGGAGAGACGCCCATAACCCAGTATTTCCACTGGCTGTACTGGTAGAACAGGGCGTTGCGCCAGCCGAAGTTCTCCTTGTAGTATTGGTTGAACTCCGCAACGAAGGTTTTGACGTGCGGAAAGCGAAAAGTAGGCATTGGAGCCAGAATACGTTTTTCGGTGCTTTCAAATCCCGCCGAAAGGCTAAACACCTGATCCAGCGCGGGCATAAGCAACAACAGGGAGAAACTGACGCCCGTTAGCACAAGACGGTAACTTTTGGGCCGCTTTTGGAGGGCAGCACCAGACGAAATCCCGACTGACTCAGAAGCAGACATACCCGTTGGTGTTTAAAAGCGGAAGTAAATGAATGGGTTGTACGTGTCAGCCGCCAGATAGGCCACCGCCAGGATGAACAACCCAACCAGGCCAACCGTATAAACGGCTTCCAGTGTCAACTGAACAAAACCAGTCGATACACGGGTCAGCAACCGACGCCAAACCGTTTGAAAGCGGTGATATACCGGCGTGGCCAGTATAAAACCCAGCAACAGCGACCCAATCAGTTCAACGTTCATAAAGTACGAAAGCGGGTAGGCCGCCGTACCCGATGCGGGCACCAGCCCCACCATCTTTTGCAGATACGCCACTGCCGAACTTAGGTCTGCCGCCCGAAAAAACACCCAGCCCACCAGCACAACCAATAGCGCATAGACGTGCCCCACAATGGCCGGGAGCCGTTCGAGCCGTTTAGCCAGCCCAGCCCGCTCCATGAGCAGAAACAGGCCGTGATACAACCCCCAGATGATGAAATTCCAGCTTGCTCCGTGCCACAGCCCCGTCACAAAAAACACAATGAGCAGATTTCGGTAGGTGCGCAAATTGCTGCCCCGGTTGCCGCCCAGCGGGATATAGACGTAATCACGAAACCAACTCGAGAGTGATATGTGCCAGCGTCGCCAGAAATCCTGAATGGACCGGGCAATGTAGGGGTAATTGAAGTTCTCCTTGAAATCGAAGCCCACCATCTTACCCAGCCCGATGGCCATATCAGAATAGCCCGAAAAGTCGAAATAGATTTGGAGCGAATATGCCACAATACCAAGCCAGGCCGTGGCAGTGGGGTAGGTGCTGGGCGGAGCATTAAAAATGGTATCGGCCACCTGCGCAAACGTATTGGCCAGCAAAATTTTCTTGGCCAGCCCAATAATGAACCGCTCGGCCCCAACGCCAAACGTTGAGAGGGTAACACGGCGGTCATTTAATTCGGGAGCAATGTCAGCGTAGCGCACAATGGGGCCGGCAATCTGGTGCGGAAACATGGCTACGTAGGTACCAAAATCCAGAAAACTGCGGTTGGCCCGAATGCGCCCCCAGTAAATGTCGAGTGTGTAGGAAATGCCCTGAAACGTATAAAAGCTGATACCGATGGGCAGGACAATCTGTGCCAGCGTCAGGTTCTCAGATGCCGGAAACATGAACGCCTGCGCAAAGCCCCGCGCCGAATCAAACAGAAAATTCGTGTATTTATAGTAAAATAGCAGCGATAGACTGCCGACCAGCGACAGCCACAAACCTGTTTTGCGATGCCCTTTCTCAACAAGCCGCCCGGCCATGAAGTTGATCAGCGCCGATGCCAGTAATACCAGCACCACCGGACCTTCGCCCCAGGCATAAAACATCAGACTGGCAAAAAATAGCAGTGCGTTCTGCCACCGTTTAGGAGTTAGGTAATAAGCTATCAGGAAAAATGGCAGGTAGAGGAATAAGAATATCGCCGAACTGAATAGCATATTAAGCAAGGGAAAAAGGCCGAAACACCAAAAGTACCGTGCAAATTATCGTTTACCAGAATCGTGGTTTTCTTTTTGCGTAACTCTATTATGTTTTGTTGGGAAATCGCGCATCAAATTCAGTGCCAATTTTGCCAGTTAGTACGCTGATCCCGTCGTTGCGGCTCACCCCAACGATGCCGGTATGCAGCAGTGACGGCCTGATTTGGGCCGCCAATTGGCAAGCATTTGGGCCGGAGGCAATTGCAGACCACTAAATTGCCGTATTTTGTCGCGATAAAACAGGACAGGGCAGCCAATGAACTTTCAGCGTAAAGCGGTTGTGCATCAGGGTAGTAAAATGGCTATTCTTCTGGCTATGAGCGTAGCGGTCTGGATGGGCTGTTTAGCCTGTAGTGCAGACTTCCCGGCAGCGGACACCAACGTTCGCGTTCCACCCGCCACCACGCCTGTCTCATCTTCCTGCGCCTGTGCCACTACAACTACAGGCACTGGTACAACATCAGTGGCAACCACGCCTGTCAGCCCAACCGTGGCCGCTCCCATCGTGGTGGATACGCTCATTGGTGTTGCGCCACCCCGGTTTGTTCCGAACGGGGGTAATCTATACGTTGGTACGCCTGTTCGTATTACCGCCGATTCGCTCCCTCCACAGGCCGTTATCGAGTACTCTGTGGATGGTGGGCAACAGTGGAAAACAGGCCAGCAATTCGCACTTATAGACGGTGGGTCGTTGCTGACGCGCATCCGGCTCGGCACCAGAACAACCCGATTCCGCAGCACGCCATTCAGCGTTTATTTTAACAGGGTGCTGATTATTGGCAATAGCATCATGAGCCATGCTCCGGACGCCAGCATCGGCTGGACCAATTTTAATGGTATGGCGGCTTCGGCTCCCTCCAACGACTTCGTGCATTTGCTCACGCAACGGCTAAAATTGCTGCAACCCGCCGTGCAAATCAAACTACAATCGGGTGGCGATTTTGAGCGGAATTACGTCAATTTTAAACTAACTGACTGGAACGAGCCGCTGAGTTTTGTGCCTGACCTGATCATCATTCGCATTGCCGAGAACATTGACGAAAGCAGCGTTGACCGCCTGAATCTGGAGACGTACTACCGCAACATGCTCACGAAGCTGGTTGGCAGCTCAAAAACGGTTAAGGTCGTTTGCTCCACCAGCTTTTGGTATCAGCCCCGTACCGATGCCATCATCAAGAAAGTAGCGGCAGAAAAAGGCGTTCCGGTGGCTGAATTGTGCAAACTCGTGGGCCGACCGGAGTATATGGCGCTGCAATACAAAGACATCGGCGTAGCCAAACACCCTAACGACGCCGGTATGCAACAGATTGCTGATTTACTCTGGGCGGCTGTTCAGTAAAACAGCCGGCAAACCCCACCTATACAAACGGCTTGCAGAAAGGAGTTCTGCAAGCCGTTTGTATTCGTAAAAACCAGTTCGTCAGAAAAACGACAGCCGCAGGATGAAGGGGCTGCCGCCGTAGATTCGTTGAGAGTCAATATTGTTGGCATTCAGATTATATAATCCAGTCAGATTTACCCCAAATCGACGTGAGATAGGCTGCATATATGTTAAACCGATCAAAGGTATGGTCACACCATAAGTTCGTTGCGTAGCAGGAAGGTTGCCAATTGCCTCGGATTTCTCTGAAATCGTTGTTGCCTCTACTTCACCATGTAGGTATAAATTTGGTACAATAGACGGGATAGCTTCGTACATCACAAACCCGCGCCCACCAAACTGGTTAAGCGTTGCTCCACGAAAATTCTGGATACCATTTGAGTAGGGTTTAAAACGCGTGTAGTTGTACGTACCGCCAATGCCCAGAATCAGGTGTTCGGCAGCCTGATACGCAACAACCGGCGAAACGCCGAGACTAAACGGATTGCCGAAGCGGAAGCCGTTGATGCCACCGCCAAAACGAAGCCGTTGCGCGAAGGGAAGTGGTTGCCCATCAATTGTTTGGGTTCGTAGCGGTTCACGTCCCTGATCACGCCGGTCTTCCGGGTCGGCGGTGATCTGACCAAACGCTAAGGGGCTGCTGAGCAGGGCAACCACAAGGAATAATTTTTGTATGTGATGCATGATCTTAAAAAGAAAAACTTGTTCGAAACGGCTGATCGAACATGACTTAGCCGCGTCCATTTTAACGAAAACAGACCGTTTAATAGTACGTACATAACCCCACGCGCATTGCTTTCGTTTACGCGCTTTGCTCAGTCACCAAGCTCAGAATGTGAACTCTTTTACCTCGGGGTCGTTGAGTAGCCTTTTGATGCATTTTTCGTGATCTTTCTGCGAGCCGTCAACGCGCCAGTGACCAATAATCTCGGTGCCTATCCGCTGTTGTTGATTGCGCGTCGGCGAGAGTCCACACTCCTCAAAAAACTTCTC
>JBBRUB010000452.1:0-4209 GCA_038248175.1 Cytophagales bacterium
CGGGCCAACGATGGCGTGAACTGGAAGCGGGTAAAGGTGCTGGTCTATACCAAAAACGGCAAGGGCTACGTGCATGACAACATCCCAAACGCGGTGCAGTGCATTCAGAAACTGGGTAAACAGCACGGATTCTCGGTTGACGTATCGGATCAGCCAGCAGTGTTTACCGAAGCGAATCTGAAGCAATACACGACACTGATCTTTCCGAGTACTAACAACGACGTATTCGATACCGACGGGCAGCGACTGGCGTTTCGGCGGTACGTTGAAGCCGGGGGCGGGTTTGTGGGTATCCATTCGGTCATGGGTACCGAGCGTAACTGGGACTGGTTCAAGCGCATGATTGGCGGCACGTTCGCCTGGCACCCGCCCTTTCAGAAAATCAACGTAGCGAAGATCGACTCCCGGCACCCGTCCGTTCAGGGGTTGCCCGCCGTTTGGGAGAAGGAAGATGAACTGTACTTTACCAAAGACATGGTGCCGGGGCCTACCGTCATCATGGCCAGTGATATCGGTTCGCTGACGCAGGGTGATTCGCTCAAAATAAAGGCGTTCAGGGGATCATATTCGAATCTGTACCCGTCGGTCTGGTACTATAATTTCGATGGGGGCTATACCTGGTGTACCACGCTCGGCCACAACAAAAGGGATTACGAAGACCCGACCTTCGTTCAGCATATTTTTCAGGGCATCCGGCACGTGGCGGGTCAGGTCAGGAATATAGACTTCTCCAAAGCCTACGCCGACTCACGCGACACGCCCGTGCGTTAGTTCTGTATCTGTCATGCTGACGAAGAAAGCATGACAATCTAACCAATTTGTATGAAGCAGGCATCTGATAAGGAGACCAACAGCCAGACAGGGGGTCAGTACGCGTTTCCAGCCGTTTTTTCACTCGACGGTAAACTGGCCCTTATTACCGGTGGAGGCAGCGGCATCGGTTTTGACATTGCCCGGTGCATGGTGGCCGCTGGTGCGCGGGTCGTCATCACCGGCAGACGTGAGCAGCCGCTTCAGGAAGCCATCGCTACGCTCGGGGACAAAGCATATTATCGGGTCAACGACGTAACCGAACGCGCCCTGCTGGATGGGCTGGTAAGCGATATTGAAACCAACCTCGGACCCATCGACATTCTGGTCAACAATGCGGGCGTCAACATGAAAAAACCGGCTCTGGACGTTACGGACGAGGATTTCGATAGGATCGTGCATACGAACCTGAATTCGCTGTTCAGCCTGACGCGCAGCTGCGCCCGCCGGATGATTGACCGGGGCCGTGGCTCCATCATCATGATCTCATCCATGGCTGCCTACTATGGCATTGACCGGGTGGCGGCTTATGCCGCGTCCAAATCGGGCGTTGAGGGCATGGTAAAGGTGCTGGCGTCGGAGTTTTCGGGCCGGGGCGTTCGGGTCAATGCCATCGCGCCGGGCTTCATTGAAACGGCCATGAGCAAAACCGCGATGGGGGGCGACCCCGAACGATTCGACCGCGCCATGCGCCGGACGCCGATGGGTAAGTTTGGTAAGCCCGCAGACATTGGCTGGGCGGCTGTTTTTCTGGCTTCCGAAGCGGCCTGTTACGTTACTGGTGCCTCGCTGCCCGTAGATGGTGGCAATTCAATCGGGTTCTGACAAGGAGCAGACCTTAGCTCGGGATGAGGTAGGGCGATTGAGAAAAGCCCGTGTTGGAGAGGGCGTCAATTAATCAGTACTTCGTCAACCAGCAGCAGTGCTTGCCCGCCCTTGTTCGGGTGCCAGCCGGGGATTTTGCTGACGGGTTTAGCGATAATTTTCAGGTACGACACTGTTTGAGGAGCAAAGGTGCAGGTAATTGCCTTGAGCAGGTGCGGGCGTTTTTGGGTGGGTTGCTCCGGTTTCATCCTCGCGATGAGTTTCATGTCCCGGCTGTTGCCGCCCCAGATTTCGATTACCTCCGGCGGGAAAATACCCGTCTCTTCTTCTTCCATAATCCGCAACGCCACCGAACTCACCCGAATCGGCTTTTTAAACTCGGTGACCAATCCCATTGGGTTAGCTCGGAAACTCGCCCAATTGTTGGCCCAGGCGGGGCTGTTGGCCGTGAACGTACCGAGTCGGGTATCGAAAAAGGTGTTGGCCCCGGCGGCCAGATGCACCGGATTGAGCGGAAACAGCAGCGTCGCGCTATCCGGCTTGTAGGTACGTTTGTAGTAATCGAACGTAACCGTAGGGCTGCTGTACCAGCCTGACTTATACGCTTTTGCGTTGATGCTTGTCGGCTTTGTCAACAGAACGCTCTTGTCGAAAATGGGCGAGTTGATGCTGTCTGGTTCGCTGCCGTCGGTGGTGTAACGAATCTGGACGCCTTTGACGGGATGGATGATCTGCGCCCGAATCGACTCGTTGAAAATGGGCGAACTGTTGGCCATCTGCGGCACGTTGAGCCGGATGAGTGCACTTTTATTGCCATCGAAACCGGCAATGATCTGCATACCCGGATTCGCTTTCCGGAGTTTTCCGATTTCTGCGCTTGTTACGCCGGTCTCCCAGAGCGTCAGGGTTTTCAGGCTCTTGAAATTTGGTAGCTGCCCGTTCAAATCGGCGTAGCTGGTTTTTGTGCCCGACAGCGACAGGCTTTCGAGGTGTTTCAGCGGTAGCAGTTCGCGTAATCCCTTGCCCGTTACGTCGGTGAAATTCAGGTCCAACCGGTGCAGGTTTTCCAACTGACCGATGTACGTCAAATCGGCATCTTTCACGGGTAATTTGTTCAGATTCAGCGAAACGATCTGCTTTTTAACGGCACTCAATTCTTTGAGTTGCCCGGCTGAATAGGTCGCTTTGTTGTACAGATTGACCGCCAGCGCGGGCGACTCTTTGGCCAGGAATGCAACCGTTCGGTAGTCGGTATTCAGTTTTTTGACGGTCTCATCATCAGCCGCCTTGAAGTCAAATTCGGGTTCTGCCGGTTTGGTGGGCCTGAGCAGCGCGACGGCCATTATCCGCAGCGAATCCGTAGCGGGCAGGTCGAGTACCCGTTTGTTGAATTTTGCCCCGCCTGGATTGGCCCGGCCCCTCACCCAAAGTGATAATAGCCGGATTTCAGTGGGGGTCAATTGGGCTTTCCCAGTCGGGGGCATGTGTTTCTTCTCATCCATTGGCAGGTGAATCCGTTGCAGCAGTAAACTGATGCCGGGCTTCCCGGCCACGAACAGCTTCCCCGTTTTGCCACCTTTCAGAATCGACGCGGTATCATGGAGGGCCAATTCGCCCTTTAACTTGTTGGGATTGTGGCAGGTAATGCACTTCTTCTCAAAAATGGGCTGAATCACATCGGTAAATACAACGGCCTGCTGCACATCCACCGGAGCCTTCTTCTGATACTGCGCCATGGGAGCCGTAATGAAATCGGTCCCGTGCGTGAGGGCCGCCCCATAGTGTCCCGCGCCAATCAGCACCAATGCCATCAGTACGGCGCCCGTCCGGGCTACCACTGGCGAATACCAGCGTTTAGTCTGGCTCCAGTAGAGCAGCGCGGCCAGAAAAAACACACTTACTCCTGCCCATTTGTGCCAGACAATCACTTCACCGGAATAGCCCGCTTCTTTGGACAGTAGCAAGCCCATAATGACCGCAACAGCAGCCAGCAGCGTACCCGCGAGTAGCAGATTGGCCGCCAGTTTTTTATAAACCGCACTATTTTCGGGCGTTGTGCCAAACCGGAACGCTTCCAGCCCAACGGCCAGCAGCAGCATGACCAGCGGAAAATGCAGTAATAGCGGGTGCATCCGGCCAACGGGTTGCAGCCAGATGGGTACCATAACCTCATTCTCGAACAACAGCAGAAACCCAATAAATACGCTTACTGCAAACAGGCTCTGTTCAGCCCAGCCGATTATCTTTTTGCTCATGGCTCGTTCAGGCAATGATGTCGTGAATCACCTTGCCGGATACATCCGTCAGCCGGAACCGGCGGCCCTGGTATTTGAAGACTAATTTCTCGTGATTTAGCCCCAGTTGATTCAGTACGGTGGCCTGAAAATCGTGGACGTGAACGGGGTTTTGGGCGATGTTGTAACCCATCTCGTCGGTTTCGCCGTAAACGATGCCGGGTTTGATGCCCCCACCGGCCATCCAGATGGTGAAGCAGCGCGGGTGATGGTCGCGCCCGTAATTGTCTTTGGTGAGTTTGCCCTGTGTGTAGCTGGTGCGGCCAAATTCGCCCCCCCA
>JBBRUB010000453.1:0-4207 GCA_038248175.1 Cytophagales bacterium
ATCTGGGTCGGGCATATCTGGGTATGGAAGGCACCGGCGATACCGATTCGCTCAAAGCCCTTGCCAAATCGGCTAACGACTCGGTGGGTATTGGCTACTTAGCTATAGCGGCCCCCGATGATACGACCGACAATCTGTACAGCGACATTGCCAAGTATTACTACCGCACCAAGCAGCACGAAAAAGCGCTGGCGGCTCTGGATTCGGCTGATGCGCACGGCTACAAAGCCGATGTGCAGGATCTGTTCCGCTACGGTCTCAGTAACTACGTACTTGGCTTTGAGCGGGATACTGCCAACCGACTCATTCGGAATACGATGCGGTTTGCCAAAGCTGACTCGGCTCTGGCTCTGGCGCAGGAAAAGGCTCCGGACTACGTACCTACGGTGCTGTACCGGGCCAAAGCTAAATACTATGCATACGCACCTGAAGAAGCTGTACGAAACGGCCAGGCGAAGGACATGTACGAGAAGTTCATCACGATGGTCAGTGATAAGCCTGAGGAGGTAACCCGCTATAAAAAGGACCTTGCCACGGCCTTTAAATATATGATTGCTTACAATGAACTGGTAACGAAGGACAAGGTGGCCCGCGAAGAATGGCTCAAAAAAGGTCTCGCGTTGCTGCCGAACAATAAAGATCTGGCCAAAATATCGTCGGGCGACGATGGCAGTACCGACGCACAGTAAGTAGTACCGCTGAACATAGCACAAAAAATCCCGGCAGAACATCATGTTCTGCCGGGATTTTTTATGTTGTATCAACTCGAACAGATCAGAGTAAATTGATCATTTCGGCAGTAATGCGGGTATTTGTTATGAGCGTTTTAGCAAACGGGAGGTTTCCTTTCGGAATCATCAGGTACAGGGTTCCGCCACGTACCGCTGCCAGTTGTCCCAGCAGTTTAAGTTTGGAGGTGAGCTTGTCAAGATCATCGGTTTTCAGAATGACTTCGAAGTACGATTTCTGTTCGAACTGCTTGCCCGTTACATCGGGTATGAACGACTCTCCATCCTGTTGCCGCCCGAACGTAATGGGTTTTTCATAGCCTTCCAGATTGGCTTTGATGTCGCTGAAGCCACGAGCCTTGACCCAGTCAGCTACCCGCTGAATATGCGCTTCTTTGTTTACCTCTTTTTTTGCTACTTTGGCCATGATGAAAGTTAGTCAGTCTGCAACCCGCCGGGCTAATGGTGTCGAACGCTAAAACGGGTGCTGTACGGCTTGGATGCTGCTGATGCAGTTAGCCGTCTGGAAGGACAAATTTACGGATTATGACCCAAAATACCTTACGCCCGTCCTTTTTTACCTCATCAGCCCTACTTAATTGCCACCTGTCGCTTGTCCAGCAGTTTGGTCAGCACCCATTGGCCTACATGTTCGCCCTGTTTGGTACCCTCTTCCACGCCGTCGCGGTAGTGAATGCCACCATAGACCCGGCTGATGGATGCTTCCATATAAGCCGCTTTTACCGATGGGAAACTCCGCACACCGTGACCATAGACGTATTCTGTTGAGTCGGTAAAGGCCAGATTGTCGCCAGCAAGGTGCGTAATGACCTGCCCCGCAGCCGCCGAGATGTCGCTGTGGCCGCTTACATACTCGGGGAAAGCAGGAGTTTCGAGGTAAGGCCGCCAGTCAGGGTCGATGGTGTTGTTAATGACTGTTTCGGGCCGGATTCTCACGGTTTTGTACTTCTCATCCCAGCAGGCAATGAACGCATCGAACATCGCCACCGACGACAGGGCGTATAACTGACTGGACTGAATCATACTGAACTTCTTCTGCCGTGCCAGATTCGACGCAATGGCCAGCCAGTGGCCGGGGGGCGTCATTTTCTTACTGGCAAACATGACGTGACCCGATATGTTGGTAACAAACGCGTTGTCGTCCCAGAAGTAGGCAATAGCCCGCTCTTCTTTATCAGCCCGTTTACCCAGGTCGTATACTTCCTGCATCAACTTCCAGAATGGACTGCTGCGGTTGAGGTCGTATTTGGCCGGGGGCGGGCACACAAACTGACGTACCGAATCGAGCGCGAATGTCCGTACCGTGTTCCACTGCGGTTCGCAGGCGTCGGCGTAGGCGGGGGGCGTAGGCACCCAGGTGCCGGGCTTGTTGGTAACGGTGTAGCGAAACCCGCGCGTTTCCTTGTAGTGGTCCTTGCTGGCGTAGGCCAGTACGTGTTTCGCTACGGCCTGACCATATACTACCGACCGCTCATAGACATCGCTGGGGATGTTGGCGGCTTTCAGGCGGGGCATAAAATCGGCGTCGAATTTATCCCAGAGATCAGCGGAGAACGTCAGCTCGCGCGAGACCGTCAGGAAGGCGGTCAGGCTGGCCAGCGGAAAGCAGTATTCCTGCCCTGCTTCGGGTGCTGGTGCGGGGGTAGAGCCGTTGAGTTTACCCATCAGAACCGGATAGTCGGGGTGGCCGGGCCGGAGGGCTTCGTAGCTGGCCATGTTGGTGTAGGCATAGATACGACTGGCCACGGGGGGCTTGAAAATATCGTGGATGATGATGCTCGTCAGCGTTTTATGGCAGTCGTAGAGCAGTTGCGGATTGCCTGCTTCGGCGTTGTATTGCTCCGGCGTGGCTTTGGGCTGGCAGCCGCCCAGGGTAAGAAGTGCCAACGTGGTAATCAGGATGGATTTCATGGAGATAATGAGCTTGGTTCGGTTGAGGGCAGTATCAACTGCCCGTACATACAGGCACGATCAACGGCTGATCCATAGCGGGACCAGACCGGCGTATCGGCGCAAAAACGAAAGAACCAGCTATAATTTGGGTGGGGGAGAGGGGCAGGCCAGATCTGCACTACCATAGGCCGTCAACTGATTGGCATAGCCAGCGCGGGTGGTCAGCAACGATGCCACCGGCTGCGACAGTTGCCAGCCTGTGGGCAGTAGGTACGTAGTCAAACGCTCCTGAAGCAGCTTGAGTAAACGGCTCAGCGGTGATTTTTCTGTACGTTGCTCCGTATCGAGTTGCTGCATCTGATCGGCCAGGTCAAAAAAGCGGTCGCGGGCGTTCTGGTTGGTTTTGAGTACGGTATAAAGCGTGTCGTTTACGTATCGCTGATGCGCCACATTGTAGAACGCATCCCCATCGCGAACCAGGCCGTCCTGCCCATCAGGATTGTCCCAGGAATTGGTATAAGGCAGCGAGATAGGCAGCTTAACAACTTTGTACTCGTCGGCCTCCGATGCCAGCGTGGCCGACTCAAATGACCGTTCAAACGTCAGTACAGCCAGCGGTAACCCAACCAGTTGGTAGAGTAGAATGAATAGAAGACCGGTGGCGACGAGTGGTTTCAGGTTGGTTTGTTCAGTTAGGGAAGCAATTTACGCCTTTATAACGAATTTATGAATCAGTTTGAAAACTCAGCAAAAGTGGTTTAGTGCTAATTTAGCCCTCGCTATGCACACGACAAAAACCTACCAAGAAGGCCTACTCGCCCAAATTGGCGATAAACGGGTAAAAAAAACGCCCAACAACTTTTAGATGCCTTTCTCGAAGGCAAACCGCCACAACTTTGGACCATGAGCCAGAATACCCAGCAATTTGAGCGATTCCGTAACCTGCTCTCAGGGCGATTGGCCAATTCGCTCACGCCCGAACAAATTAATGAGCAAACTACACAGGCAGCCCTCGCTTCGGCTTGCTTCAAGGAGTACGTGGAGGTTATTCACGATGGCTCAGACATACGTAAACCCTACTCGCAACAATTACCTAACCTGACCAAAGTACGTAGTCTGACGGGTACACTCGTCAATGGGTTCAACACCTTTAACAGTATCCTCATCAGTGATACCGATAAACGTCTGCATCTACTTGAATCAACAGCCTACTCGACCGCCGATGACCACTACGGCGTGATTGCCGGCGTGAGTCTGAGTGCCGACCAACTCCAGCGTGACCAGCTTAGGCGGGTCGATACGGCCCTCAAAGCCCGAGTGGGTGCGTTGCCGATTCGTCATTTGCTGGACCGGGGCCACGACGATGCGAACCTGTTTGCCTTCATTGACCAGCAGTTGCAAAGCCGGTTCGTGATTCGGGCCAAACTCAACCGGGTTTACCCGCCAGATACGAGTCAGAAACTACATCAGGGGTGGTTAGCACGTTTCGGGTAAATCCGCCACGTGAAGCCTGCAAATGTCTTTCTATTAACGTGTTATGAGCTTGTAGCTACCTGTCCTCACGA
>JBBRUB010000454.1:0-4204 GCA_038248175.1 Cytophagales bacterium
AGCTTTACGGTATTCGACAACTCGCAGACGGAAACGAAGCTCGTATCAACGGGCGGAATGTATCAACCAATCGACGTGTTGGAAGAAGAAACCTGGTTAACCATACTGAACCATGAACATAGCTGAAGAGAAATCAACAATTCCGAGTAGGGAAGCCGTTTTAGCCGGTGTGCGCCGTGCCGTACAAAAAGTAGTGGAACAGGCTAAGCGCGATGATGCCGAACTGGTCATTGCCAATAAGAATGGTCAGCCCGTACTGGTTAAAGCCCGTGACTTATGAGCCATTCTGAAGCCGCCGATAAATTTACCGCCGACGTTGACCGCACCACCTGGCACGACGGTGCGCTCTGGTTTGTGCGCCAAAAGCGCGACCGCATGGCCTACGCCCTCCCCGAGTGGGAAGACCTCCGCGAACTGGCCTCGCAAATCAAAGACCATGCCCTCAGCCGGCTGGACGAGTACCTGACCGAATTTGAGCGTAACGCTATCGCTAACGGTATTCACGTACACTGGGCCGCCAACGCGCAGGAACACAACGAAATCGTGTTGCAGATTTCCCGGCAACGCTACCCCGACCTCGACCGCCCCATTCGGCTCGTGAAAAGTAAGTCGATGCTGACAGAGGAGTGTCACCTGAACCCCTATCTGATTCAGAACGGTGTGGAGGTGGTTGATACGGATTTGGGCGAGCGGATTATCCAGTTCAACGATGAGCCGCCGAGCCATATCGTGCTGCCCGCCATTCACCTCAAAAAAGAGGACGTTGGTCGGATTTTCCATAAGCACCTCGGCACACCCGAAGGCGAAAGCGACCCGCAGTTTCTGACCGAGACCGCCCGCCAACACCTGCGCGGCCACTTCGTAGCGGCAGACATCGCGCTGTCGGGCGTGAACTTCGCCATTGCCGAAACCGGCGGGTTTGCGGTCTGCACCAACGAAGGCAACGCCGACCTCGGCATTACGCTGGCCCCGGTACACATTGCCAGTATGGGTATTGAAAAGGTAATTCCCAAGCTCGAACACCTCGGCGTCTATACCCGTTTGCTGGCCCGCTCGGCCACCGGGCAGTTTTCCACTACCTACACCAGCCATTTCCATAAACCTCGCGCCGGTCAGGAACTACACGTCATTATCGTGGACAACGGGCGGGTGGAGCAACTTGGTCGGCCTGACTTCCGGGCGTCGCTGAAGTGTATCCGCTGCGGAGCCTGCATGAACACCTGCCCCGTGTATCGGCGCAGCGGGGGCCACAGTTACGACTATACCGTACCGGGTCCCATCGGCTCGATTTTATCACCTAACGTCGACCTGAAAAAATATAGTACGCTGCCGTTTGCCAGTACGCTCTGCGGGTCGTGTTCGGACGTTTGCCCGGTCAAGATTGATATTCACGTACAACTGTACAAGTGGCGACAGATTGTAGGGCAGGAAAAAGTCATGCCTATTGCGAAGCGCGTGGGAATGCAGGCACTGGCAAAGGTGCTGGCCCGCCCCAAACTCTACGCCCGGCTTGGCAAAGTGGCCCGGCGGGTGCTGGCCAGTACGCCCTACGCCCTGAGCCACAACGGCACCATCAATCCCTGGGCCATTGCCCGAGAACTCCCCGAACCGCCCAAACAGAGTTTCCGGGAGTGGTACGCGGCTAATCAGAAATAGACTAAAATAAAACGCCAACCCCCGGTCTATCAACGTGACAGGCCGGGGGTTGGCGTTTTTCAGTCGTACTTATTCTACTGGTGAGATGGCTATTTCCTTCACGACACCTTTGCTCGACAGCACGAGGTTAATGTCGCTGCGCTGGGTGGTGTGTCCGTCGAAAAGATCAAGCCGGTAGTGGCCGTCGGGCAGGTTATGAGTGTTGAAAATAACCTCGCCCGATGTTAGCCCGTTGCCAAGCGTTTCGGAGTGCAGCACCCGCCCGCCACCGTCCATTACCTGCACCGTCAGAATACTGGCGGGCGACTTATCAACCTCAACGCGGACCCGCTCTTCGGTGGGTTCAGCCATGAATTCGGCTTTAAAATCGCTTTTTATGGCCGGACGGTAAAACGAGAAAAGCAGAATGGGGCTGGCCAGAAACAGCAACAGCAGGACGAGCTTAAAGCCCTTGATCGTGGAAAACCAATTGGATGTGTTCATGATTTTTGTTGTATTTTATTGTATTGAAAGACGGCAATCAGACCAGCCGTTTGAGGTCACGCCGAAACCGCTTGATGAACTCCTGTTCTTTGCGCGAGGTGTCGTCGTGGGCTTCGGCAACGCGCTGGAGAATGCCGATAAACTGACTGCCGAGCGATTTACTCAGCACGGCGCGGTTATCGACAAACCGGCGCATGGCAAAATCATAGGCTTTTTCGACGGATACATCGCAGTCTTCCAGCACCAGAAAAGCGTGCAGGGCTACGTCTCCGTGCGTTTCCTGGGCCAGCAGTTGCCGCACCAGCGTTTCTTCCTGTTCCTGCACGCGCCCATCCACTTTCGAGAGCGCGTAAAGTAGATTACCGAGACCGAGGTACAAACTGCTCATTCGGTCGGTGTCGTTTATCCTGGTGGTGGGTTGGGTCAAAGCAGTATCCTGGGTGGTCATGGTTTTATGTAGTTTGGGTAGTGGAGGGGTTTATTCCGCGCCACTGATAACGCCACAAAGGTTAGTTGCTGATCTTAACCCCAATTTAGGCTGGAATTAGAAGCCGGTTAGAGTAGCGTTGGCCGGAGACCAAACCAGTTCATTATCTTTACCGCGTATCAACCAAAAACCTTTCAGCATGAGAAAATGGCTTTATAGTCTCCTGTTTGTAGCTGCTTCGGCAACCGCTCAGGCGCAGACTACGCCCGTCGGCAGTTTTATCCGCGACAATTACCAGAAGTTCGAGTATAAAATTCCGATGCGCGACGGCACCAAACTGCACACACACGTCTATGTACCGAAAGATGCGTCGGCCACGTCCCAATACCCGTTTCTGATGCAGCGTACGTGCTACAGCGTCGCGCCTTACGGGGCCGATACGTATCCCAACGCGCTCGGACCGTCGGGTACGCTTATGCGCGACAAGTTCATTTTTGTGTACCAGGACGTGCGGGGACGCTGGGCGTCGGAAGGCACCTGGACCAACATGACGCCTAACCTGCCTGACCCCGCTATGGCCGCTAAGAAAGGTAAAAAAGGCGTAGCAACGGCGTCGATGGCGGGCGCGCCGGATGAAAGTTCGGATACATACGACACCATCGATTGGCTACTCAAAAACGTGCCGAACAACAACGGGCGCGTAGGTCAATGGGGCATCAGCTATCCCGGTTTTTACACGGCGGCTTCGCTGCCCGATGCGCACCCGGCCCTCAAAGCCGCTTCGCCACAAGCACCCATCGCCGACTTTTTCTTCGACGATTTCCACCACAACGGTGCGTTTATTCAGGCGTATCTGTTCACCTATCCGGTGTTCGGCATTCAGCATCCCGAACCAACCACCAAAGCGTGGTATAATGACGAGTTCATCAAAACCGGCTCTAAAGACGGGTATCAGTGGCAGCTGGACCTCGGCTCGCTCAAAAACGCCGATAAATACTACAAGGATAACTTCTACTGGCAGGAAACCGTCAACCACCCCAATTACGACGAGTTCTGGCAGAAGCGTAGTCTGTTACCGCACCTGAAAAACGTCCGTCCCGCTGTGATGACTGTGGGTGGGTGGTTCGACGCCGAGGACCTCTACGGCCCGCTCAATATCTACAAGACCATCGAAAAAACTACCCCCGGCGCCTACAACACCCTCGTGATGGGACCATTTGGACACGGGCGATGGAGCCGCGAAACGGGCCATACGCTGCACAGCAATGTCTATTTCGGCGACAGCATCGCTACGTTTTACCAGCGCAATATCGAAGCCAAGTTCTTTGGTCACTTCCTGAAAGGCGCGGGCGATGGCAAAACCGGCCTGCCCGAAGCGTACCTCTTCAATACGGGCCGTAATGAGTGGCGGGAGTTTGACAAATGGCCCACTGCCGACGCTCAAACGAAGTCCTATCATCTGAGCAGCAACGGACAATTGAGTGATCAGAGCAACGGCAATGGCTTTTCGGAGTTTGTGTCGGACCCAATGAAGCCGGTGCCGTACACCGAGGATAACACAACAACGCTGGGCTTTACGCCCCATAACTACATGTCGGAAGATCAGCGGTTTGCCAGCCGACGCCCCGACGTACTCAC
>JBBRUB010000455.1:0-4200 GCA_038248175.1 Cytophagales bacterium
GAAACCCCCGCTGTTGTACATCGCCCCGCCGTTGGGTGCTGTATTTCCCTGAAAGGAGCAGTTTGTCAGGCTGGGGCTGCTGACCTGGCCAGCGCCAGGCCCGTAGTTGATCATCGCCCCGCCGGAGCTGGTAGCTGTATTTCCCTGAAAGGAGCAGTTAGTCAGGCTGGGGCTGCAGACTGGCCCACTGCCAAGCACATTGTTGAACATCCCGCCCCCGGCGTTATCGGGAAAGGACCCATTGGCATTGCCGCCGGTGATGACAAAGCCATCCAGAATGGCCGTGGTGGTTAGCCCTGCCGGGTTGCTGATGACGTGGAGACTGTTGTCGGTGTTGATACCCACCGTGCCGATGTCGCCACTGAGGGTGGTGCTCGATGGGCTACCGCTCACCGGGTTGATGGCAGGTCGTTGGCTCAGGACCGTTTCGTCGCCGACAAAACCGCCATAAATCGTCACCCCGTTCTTCATGGCAAAGCTGATGGTGCGGATGGTATTGGCATTGCCACCGGGTTTGTAAGTTCCTGCTGCTACCCACACCTGATCGGTGGCCGAGCTGGCATTGATGGCCCCCTGCAGGTCGGTGGTGCTGGTAGCCCAACTCGTGGCCGTGGCCGGGTTGGTATTGGTGCCGGTTGTTGACACGTAGCGGGTGGTCTGGCCCTGGGTCAGCCCCAGACTGGCCAACAGAAGCAGGAAAGCAGCAAGGAAGCGGGTAAAGGTGCGTGTTTGCATAGAAACTGAATAGTTAAAAACTCACACGCAAATTTGCCCCTACCCGAAGTGATTTTTTTCGTCAATCAACTTGCATTTTCCGTCAAAATCGGGTCATCAGGCCATTTTAAGCCCAACTCAGCTTTCCAGCAGCTCGGAAGGCAGCTTACCAAACCGCGCCCGGAAACCCCGCGCAAACGACGTGGCATCCTGGTAGCCTACTCTGGCAGCTACCTCCGTAATCGAGCTGACCGCCCGGCTTTCCAGCAGATGCCGGGCTTCTTCGAGCCGCACAGCCTGCACATAATGGGCGGGCGCAAGGCCCGTCAGCCGTTTCAACTGCCGCAACAGCGTAGACTCGCTCATGGCGAAATGGTCGGCCAGTTCCGGCACACTCAGCGTCGGGTTGGCTATTTGTTGCCACACATAGCTCTCAAACGGCTCTAACCAGTCCTGGGCGGCCTGCGCCATCAAGGGATAAGGAGCATCGGCGGTCGGCGGGGTTGGTTCGGTCCCGGTTTGCTCCGTCATGGCCTGTTGGCGGGCGGCCCGATTGGCCAGCAGGTTATCAATGCGGGCCAGCAGTTCGGCCTCATCGAAGGGCTTGAGCAGGTAATCGTCTACCCCCACCCGCAGCGCCCGCAGTTTGTCCCGCGCATCGGCCCGGGCCGTGAGCATAATAACCGGCAGGTGGCGGGTAGCATCGTCGGCTTTGAGCCGGTCGAGCAGTTGGTGACCGTCCATAACGGGCATCATCAGGTCGGAGAGGATGAGTGAGATGCCCGGCGGCCCCGGCCCGGCTTTCCGCAATTGGTCGAGGGCCTCCTGCCCGTTTTCGGCGGTGATGAGGGTATAGGATGGCCCCAAAATCAGGCGGAGGTAGGCTTGCAGATCGGGGTTGTCCTCTACCACCAGCAGCGTGGGCCGGTTCGCATCCGGCGTAGCGGGCGGCTGGTCGGTGGTTCGTACTGTCGGCGCAACGAGCGGTTTGCGGGCAGTAAGTGGTGCCGCTGCAACGGCAGCTTCGGAGTAGGCACTGCTTTCTGCGGCAGGTAGCAGGACAACGGGAAACACCACGCGGAACACGGAGCCGATGCCGGGTGTGCTTTCTACGGCGATGGTGCCGCCCATCAGGAGCGTATGTTCCTGACAGAGAGCCAGGCCGATGCCCGTGCCGCCCTCGGCGGGTTTGTTGGGCCGGGTGGTCTGGAAGTAGCGGTCGAAGAGGTGGGGCAGGTCGTCGGGATGGATACCCCGGCCCGTATCGGCCACGCTCAGGTGCAGGTTGCCGTCGGTCAGGGTCAGCGAGGCCGTAATGCCTCCGCCAGACGGGGTGAACTTGATTGCGTTGGCCAGCAGGTTATTCAGAATCTGGCGGCATTTGGCCTGGTCTAAACGAACCGTTGTGTTGTCGGGTACGCTGATGTCGAACGAGTAGTGCAGGTGTCGGCTTTCGGCCAGTGACTCGAACTGAGCGAACTGATGGCGAAAAAACGAAACCAGCGGGGTAGGTTGGACATTGAGTTCGAGTTTACCCAGTTCGAGTTTGCCGAGGTCGAGAATGTCCGTCACCAACTGAGCGAGTTGGTTGCCGCTACGGTGGGCGAGTTGGAGCAGGCTGGTCTGTTTTTCGGTGAGCCGATTTTCGTGGAGCAGGGTTTTAACGGGGCCGAGCAACAGCGTCAGGGGTGTTCGTAGTTCGTGAGAGACGTTGGCAAAGAAGCGGGACTTGGCGGCATCGAGGGCTTTGAGCTGGGTGGCCTGCTTTTGGATAAGGGCGTTTTGCTGTGCCAGGGTTTGTTGGGCCTGCCGTTGTTTGCGGTAGCCCACCGTCAACGTCACGATCAGGATCATCAACAGAATGGTTATCAGGAACGCATAGGTCAACTGGTTGTTTTTCAGGCGCAGGGATAACGTCTTCTTATCGGCTTCCTGGGCGAGATGACTCGTCTCCATTTGCAGATAGTACCGTTTCATCCCGGTTGTACCCGTGCCAGTGGCAGAATCAGCCGATATGGATTCCTCTACCAACTGAGCAACGGTATGCCGCAGCGCATCGGCCAGCCGTTTTTCCTGTTTGGCCACCGCTGCTTTCAAGGCCAGACTCTCGGCCTTAAGCCCATGAATAGTCTGTTTGGAGGAGATTTGGTAGGCACGGTCGGCATATTGGTCGGCCTCCTGGCTGCGCCCCCGTTTCAGGGCCACACTACCCAACCGGAGCAGCATGTGTACTTCGAGCAGGGTTTCGTAGTAGGTGCCATTGCGAAGTTGGGCAATAGACAGGGCTTTTTGGTAGTAGGCTTCGGCCTGATCGTATCTTTTTTCCCGCACCAACTGGTCGGCGTATCCGCTCATGACCTGGTACGTATTCAGCGACTCGGAGGGCAGGAGCGTATTGTTGGTGATGGCAACGGGGCTGCTTTTGCCTTTTAGAACAATTCCGCTATGCCCTACGACTATGAACTGGTTATTGGCAAACAGTACCGACCAGAGGACTCGCTTTGTATCGGATGACTGCGGAAACCAGTTAAGCCCGTCATAACTACCAAAAACGGTTCCATTGTTGGTAACGACAATAAACAGATTCTGCCCATAGGCAATACCCAGTACGTGGGAACCGCTGTTCAGGTATTTAATTGACCAGTTTACCCCATCGGGACTCGTCAGAATGCTATTATCACTACCGGCTATCACGTATAGACCTTTAGCATAAACCGTCATGTTGAGATAAGCGGATGTCCCCGAAACCTGCGCCGACCAGTTGGTGCCGTCCCGGCTGGTGATAATGGTCCCATGCTCCCCCACTGCAATGTACAACTCATTGACGAAGGAGATTCCGACCAGGCTCTCGGTAGTGCCGGATGGGAGTTGGACCCAGTGAATGCCATCCGCGCTACGCAGTAAAAGCCCGCCAAATCCGGTTGCAAAAAATTGATTATTGATGAACGAAACGGCATATAGATTATACGCAGGGGCCAGCTTCTGAAAAGCCCAGGTAGTGAGGTTTCGGCTGGTAAGAACAGTGCCTTGTAACCCAACGGCAACAAAAATTCCATTCCCGAAGGCCACCCCGCGCAACATATTTCCGGTTGGTGTAGCTTGTGCTGTCCAAATGCTCCCATCCCGGCTGGTTCTGACCATGCCGTTACTGCCTACGGCCACGTAGGTGCCCTGGGCGTAGGTGATGCCCCAAAACGAATCTTTTGTGCCTGAATTTTGGGTCGTCCAGGTCGTCTGGGCATACAGACCGGGCCAATAACCTATGTAGCAAAACAGCAGGAAGGTAAATACGTAAACACGCTGGCTGAGGTGCGTAGTCATAATTCGTGTCTCCTGTACAGGCATTCAATACAATTTTTTGGTCTTGCCCCCGCTGTTGGTGACGCCCTGGTTCTGGCTGAAGACGTAGCCCGAGTCGGCATTACCAGATGTATTGGCCCCGCTGCATCTTCATCTTCCTGATTGGGGGCCCACTACGGCGTAGTC
>JBBRUB010000456.1:0-4193 GCA_038248175.1 Cytophagales bacterium
CCGGCAAACGGGTAAAACCGCCGTGGCCATCGATACAATCATCAACCAGCGGGAATTTTTCGATAAGGGAGAGCCGGTATTCTGTATCTACGTAGCCTGCGGTCAGAAAGCTTCGACGGTGAAGCAGGTGGAGCAAACCCTCCGCAAAGCAGGTGCCATGGACTATACGGTAATCGTGGCAGCCAGCGCGTCAGACCCGTCGCCGATGCAGTTCTTCGCGCCGTTTACGGGTGCCGCCATTGGCGAGTACTTCCGCGATACGGGCCGTCCGGCACTGGTTGTTTATGATGACCTGTCAAAGCAGGCTGTTGCGTACCGCGAGGTGTCGCTGCTGCTGCGCCGGCCACCGGGCCGCGAAGCTTATCCGGGCGACGTGTTTTACCTGCACAGTCGTTTGCTGGAGCGAGCCGCCAAAATCACCAACAACGACGATATTGCCCGGAGCATGAACGATTTGCCGCCGGTGCTGAAAGACATTGTGAAAGGGGGTGGGTCGTTAACGGCGCTGCCCATAATCGAAACGCAGGCAGGCGACGTATCGGCTTATATCCCGACCAACGTAATTTCGATCACCGACGGACAGATCTTTCTGGAGTCCAACCTGTTTAATGCTGGTATCCGTCCTGCCATTAACGTAGGTATTTCGGTATCGCGGGTGGGTGGTAACGCGCAGATCAAGTCGATGAAGAAAGTGGCCGGTACGCTGAAACTGGATCAGGCGCAGTTCCGTGAACTGGAAGCCTTCGCCAAGTTCGGCTCCGACCTCGACGCTTCGACTAAATTGACTATCGAACGCGGTCGGCGCAATCAGGAGATGCTAAAGCAGCCGCAGTACTCGCCGGTCCCGGTAGAGCAACAGGTGGCCATCATCTATGCTTCGACCAACGGTTTGATGGACAAAGTGCCGGTTAACAAGGTAAAATCGTTCGAGAGCGATTTCGGTGCCGTACTGAGTGCGCAGTACCCGAATGTACTGGCCGACCTCCGCGCCGGTAAACTCTCCGACGAAGCTACGTCAACCCTCAAGAAAGTAGCTGCTGATCTGTCAGCCAATTATTAATAGTTGTAGAGTTGTAGAGTTATAGGGTTGTAAGGTTGCGGTCCAACGTATTGGCTGACGCAGGAGCCATTAATGCGTCAGCTAATACGTCGGACCGCAACTTTACAACCTTACAACCCTACAGCTTCTTTTACTCCTCTCCATGGCATCCCTAAAAGAAGTACGCGCCCGGATTACATCTATCAACTCGACACAGCAGATCACCAAAGCCATGAAAATGGTGGCGGCTGCCAAACTGCGCCGGGCACAGGATAACATCACGCAACTACGGCCCTACGCCCAGAAACTGAGTCAGATGCTTAGTACGGTATCGGCGGGTGCCGAAACAGCCTCGGAAAGCCCCTATCGGCAAACCCGGACGGTGGATCGGGTACTGATCATCGTTGTTACCTCTGATCGGGGATTGTGTGGTGCCTTTAACACTAACGCCGTAAAAGGCGCGCTGGCCCTGATTGATCAGAGATACGCAGCTCAGGCGCGGGCGGGCAACGTCGGGATTATGGCCATTGGTAAAAAAGGAGCCGAAGCGTTTGTGCGCCGGGGTTTCCGGGTCAATACCAACCATATCGACGTGTTTGGCTCGCTGAACTTTGCCACGGTGAAAGCAGCTGCCGAAGAGGCTATGGCCGGTTTTGCAGCCGGTCAGTATGACGCCGTTGAGATTGTCTATAACGAGTTCAAAAATGCGGCCATGCAGATTATACGCGCCGAGCAGATGCTACCCATTGTGGCAGCAGCACCGGCTTCGGCAACGGCTGTTAATTACTCATTCGAGCCATCGGAAGAGGAAATCGTGTCGGAGCTGATTCCAAAAACGCTGAAAACGCAATTGTACAAAGCCGTGCTTGATTCAAACGCATCGGAACACGGTGCGAGGATGACGGCCATGGACAAAGCCACTGAAAACGCCGGTGAGTTGCTGAAAGAACTGAAACTGGTTTACAACCGGACTCGTCAGGCAGCCATCACGACTGAGATTCTCGAAATCGTGGGTGGTGCAGAAGCCCTTGCTACGGCTTAATCTGCTTCCTTTTTACCCAACAAAAAAAGCACCGCTCAGACTGAGCGGTGCTTTTTTTGTTGGGTCCTATTTTAGCTTTGGATCAATCGCCGGTAGCACTACGGGGAGTTTCGGACCGGGTGGGTACATCCGTCTTTACTTCTATGGTTGTTACCTGCGGACGCGGCATTTTGTAGTTGCGGTTAGCAACGTCAAGGTCTGGCGAGTGTGGCACAGTGATACCTCCGGCAGGTACGCGCTGCATGGCTGGCATCTTGTAATTAGCGACCTGATTGGTACCCGACGACGGCATGTTGACCGTGACACCCATTCCTGATGAACGACGCTGTACTGCAGCCGCTTTGTTGGGGTGTTTATAATTATGGATCGAATACATAGGATCGTTACGCCAGGCAGGCTTTTCGGCTTTCATAGGCTCCGGTCCTTTACGATCCTGTGCGTTGACCGATACCGCAAGCAGCGGCAGGGTAACGAGAGCGAGTAATGTGATGAACGTTTTCATAGTTATGGTTTTGTTTTGTTGTACAGGTAATAAATCCTTATTGGGTCAAATTTGTTGCAATTCCCGCTTGAAATGACGGACAAAAGCCCGTTCCTCCGGTGTATATACGTCATCTGCTTCGGCTATTTTTTGTAACACGCGGATGTAGCGTTTGCGGGTTGCCAAATCAAGATGACTGCGGTTGGCTTTAAGTCGGCGCAGGCCGAAGGCGTAGGCCTCTTCAGCATCTTCGCCGTAGTTTTCGCGCATAAAAAAGGCATGCAGAGCAACTTCGCCGTGGGGTTCGTGGGCCAGTAGTTCCTTTATAGTCTGCATTTCGGACAGTTGAAGCCGCCCATCAATTTTAGAGAGAGCATAAACAACACTGCCAATACCGAGGGCAAGGTCAGGAGTAGGCATAGTAGTCAGGGTTTAGGAGATGTCATGACCAATCCAGTGCGCAGTTGCTGGAGTTGCCGGTCAGCTTCGGCTTTGGCGGCCAGCAGCGAATCGTACCGAATAGCCTGGGTTTGGTATTGCATTCGATGGAACCGGGCATCGGCCCGCATACGGATGGCAGAGACGAAGGCAACACCAAAAGACAGGGCGCAAAGTAAGAGCATTGCCTGCCTCAGCGTCCGGTTCATCTGCCGGCGAGACCGGCGGTTGGGTAGCCGGGGATCGGAGTAGTCGAGCGTGTACTGGTTCATAGCAACAAGAGCTTCAGTGAGGGCAAAAGCCTGCGGTCAGTCTTTGATGAGACAAACCTACTCCTCTCGCTATAGAACCGGGTTAGCGTAGTATTAGAACTAAATTAGAAAGCAGGCAGCGTAAGTGAGAACGTAGTACCAGCGTCCGGGTCGGACTGCACCGTAAGTCGGCCCCGATGGAGCTGTACAATACGCTGCGTGAGTGAAAGACCGATACCATGTCCTGGTACGTGCTGCCCGTTACTGCCCCGCCTGAAGGGTTTGAAAATTTCGGCCAGTTCGGCTTCCAGAATGAACGAACCATTATTATGTACCTGAACAACAAAGAAATTAGTATTTGTTGACAGCTGAACCGATGCCGTATTATCTGGTGAGAATTTAACTCCGTTTTCGATCAGATTGACGAGTGCCGTTCGTAACAATGATTCGCTACCATGAACAGTCCAGTTTCCCGATTCATTTGGACCTAAATCGACCGTTATCGTACTGCCGGGACGCATCCGGCGCAGGTCGGCCTGAGTTTGCCAGATCAGATCATCGAGCGAAACAGCAGTCAGTTTCACCGCTGACTCGTCCATGCTGACGTTGGCCAGACTCAGCAGGCCGTTAGTAAGCCGGTTCAGGTCGCGTACATCGTCAAGCACCGAGCGGATCATTTTTCGCAGGTCTTCTTCCGAATCGCCTGCCAGCAGGGCTACCTCAAGCTGACCCGTAATGGCCGTAAGCGGGGTTCGGAGTTCATGCGAGGCATTGGAAACGAAGGTGCGCTGGAGCCGGAACGCATCTTCGAGCCGGTCAAGCATCTGGTTGAACCGCTGCGTAAGCTGGGCCATCTCGTCAACGCCAGTGCCTTCGCGCAGGCGATTGCTGAGCTGGGAGGCCGTAATTGTATCGATTCCGGCAATGAACCGGCGAATAGGC